>NZ_JBFAYB010000136.1:0-16365 GCF_040681075.1 Streptomyces sp. NPDC051907
GCGGGGCTTGGTTTGCGCCTCAATCGCCGGCGGGGCTGATTGTGTGCGGCTCCGTCCGGGGAAACTCAGCCCGTCCGGCGATTGAGGACACGCCCGTAGGGCGTACGGGGGCGTAGCCCCCCGGGGCGACGGTGACGTGCCTTGTGCGGGCGGCCCGCGGGGCTCCGCCCCGGACCCCGCGCCTCAAACGCCGGCGGGGCTGGATTCGCCAGCCCGTCCGGCGAACCTGCAATCTCGTACATGTACGTCATCTCTGTAGGCGAGACAGCATGCGCAGCCTCGCCATCCTCGACGTACGGCTCACGCCCGTCCTCGTCAGCGACCCGCCGCTGCTCAACGTGCAGGGCGTGCACCAGCCGTACACCCCGCGTCTGGTCGTCGAGGTCGACACCGCGGGCGGGGTCACGGGCGTCGGCGAGACCTACGGCGACACGAAGTACCTGGAGCTGGCGCGGCCGTACGCCGAGCTGCTGCCGGGGCGGTCCGTCGCCGAGGTCAACGGACTGTTCGAGCTCGCCGAGCGGATCGGCATCGCCGCAGAGCGGGTCGACGGCGCCCTCGACGTCGGCGGGCTGCGCGGTGCCCAGACCGCCGACAAGCTGCGGCTCTCCGTCGTCTCCGCCTTCGAGGTGGCGTGCCTGGACGCGCTGGGCCAGACGTACGGACAGCCCGTCCACGCCCTCCTCGGCGGGAAGGTCCGCGACCGGGTCGAGTACAGCGCGTATCTCTTCTACCGCTGGGCCGAGCACCCCGAGGGCGGTGAGCGGGACGACTGGGGCGAGGCCCTCGACCCGGCGGGGATCGTGGCCCAGGCGCGGCGCCTCGTGCGCGAGCACGGCTTTAGGTCCTTCAAGCTCAAGGGCGGCGCCTTCGAGCCCGCGCGGGACGTCGCCGCGATCAGGGCGCTGGCCGAGGCGTTCCCCGGGCGTCCGCTGCGGCTCGACCCCAACGGCGGCTGGACGGCCGAGACTTCGCTGCGAGTCGCCCGCGAGCTGGCGGACGTGCTGGAGTAGCTGGAGGACCCCGCGCCCGGGACCGCCGCCATGGCCGAGGTCTCCGCGGGCACGGACGTCCCCCTCGCCACCAACATGTGCGTGACCGCCTTCCCGGAGATCCGCGAGGCCTTCCTGAAGGACGCGGTCCAGGTGGTCCTCGGCGACCACCACTACTGGGGAGGGCTGCGCAACACCCGCGAACTCGCCGCGATCTGCCGCGCGTTCGGGGTCGGCCTGTCCATGCACTCCAACACCCATATGGGCATCAGCCTCGCCGCGATGACCCATGTCGCGGCGACCGTCCCCAACCTGGACTACGCCTGCGACAGCCACTACCCGTGGCAGACCGACGACGTGATCACCGCCCGCCATGTCTTCAGCGAGGGATCGCTAAGGGTCCCTGACGCGCCCGGACTGGGCGTGGCGCTCGACCGCGACAGGCTGGCCGCGCTGCACCGCCGCTGGCTGGACGACGACGGCACGATGCGCGACCGCGACGACGCAGCGGCGATGCGGAAGGCGAAGGGGTACGAGCAGTGGACCGCGCCGGCGCTCCCGCGCTGGTGAGCGCCACCCCTTCCGCGCTGGCGAGATCTGCGCTGCTGAGAGGGGTACGGGCGGGCCGGCCCGGCGCGCGCCTTGGCCGCCGGCGAGGGCGGCGGGCGCCGGGAGGCCGTGAGTCGCCCCCCTCGCCCCCGTCATCAGGCACACTGGCCTGACCTGCACCACGTACGGGAGCGCACGGTGATCACTCGAAACGGTGAGCGACCAGAGCACGCCGCCTGCCTGGACCCCCTCGCGGCTCTGCGCGCCCCGGACGATCCGGACTGCGACGTCTACCTCACCGGGAACGTCTTCCTCGACATCATCTTCACCGGCCTCGACTCCGCCCCCGTCCGCGGCACCGAGTCCTGGGCCCGCGGCATGGGGTCCAGCCCCGGCGGGGTCGCCAACATGGCCACCGCCCTCGCCCGGCTCGGCCTGCGGACCTCGCTCGCCGCCGCGTTCGGCGACGACCACTACGGCGAGTACTGCTGGGACGCCCTCGAACAGGGCGAGGGCATCGACCTGTCCTTCTCCCGCACAGTGCCCGGCTGGCACTCCCCGGTCACCGTCTCCATGGCGTACGAGGGCGAGCGCACGATGGTCTCCCACGGCCACGAGGCCCCGCCCACCGAGCCCGCCCCCGACTGCCCGCCGCCCGCCCGCGCCGCCATCGCCTCGCTCCAGCCGGGGCGCGCCGAGTGGATCGGGCAGGCCGCCCGCAAGGGGGCCCGCGTCTTCGCCGACGTCGGCTGGGACGAGTCCGGCCGCTGGGACCCGCACGACCTCGCCGACCTCGAGCACTGCGAGGCCTTCCTCCCCAACGCCGAGGAGGCCATGCGCTACACCCGCACCGACTGCCCGCGCGCCGCCGCCCGCGCCCTGACCGAGAAGGTCCCCGTCGCCGTGGTGACCCTGGGCGCCGAGGGCGCGTACGCCGTGGACGGCGCCACCGGCGAGAGCGCGCAGGTCCCGGCCATCGAGGTGGAGGCGCTGGACCCGACCGGGGCCGGGGACGTGTTCGTGGCGGGCTTCGTCACCGGCACGCTCGCCGGCTGGCCGCTCGCCGACCGGCTCGCCTTCGCCGGGCTGACCGCCGCGCTCTCGGTGCAGGAGTTCGGCGGCTCGCTCTCCGCGCCGGGCTGGTCGGAGATCGCGGCCTGGTGGCAGTACGTGCAGGGCTGCGACCAGCAGGACCCGGCCGCCCTGCGCCGGTACGCCTTCCTGGAGTCGCTGCTGCCCGCGCCGAGCCGCGCCTGGCCCCTGCCCAGGGCCGTGCCGACCATCGGCTTCGGCCGCTCCGCCTGAGCGTCCGGGCGCTCCCCGTGAGCGCTCCGGCCGGGCCGCCGGTCTGCCTCGGGCCCGGCCTCAGGCCCCGCCGCCGGTCTGCCTCAGGCCCGCCTCACGCCAGGTCGCCAGGTCTGTCGCGGGCCCCCCGCCGGCCCTCCCGCGGAAAAGCCTTCGGTCTTGTCACTGCCAGGTCGTACGCTGGTGTCCCAGAGGTTGTCGAGCAGCGAGAACCCTGCAACGGGAGGTATGTGCAGGCCAGAGAGCCGGCCCATGACTCAGACACCCACAGCCCAGACCCCCGCGCCGGGGCAGGCGCGAGCCCACTTCACCGTCCCCGCCAAGCATCCGATGGTGACGATCCTGGGTTCGGGTGACGCCCTCCTGCGCGTGATCGAGAAGGCCTTCCCGGCGGCCGACATCCATGTCCGGGGCAATCAGGTGAGCGCGGTCGGCGATGCGACGGACGTCGCGCTGATCCAACGCCTGTTCGACGAGATGATGCTCGTGCTCCGCACCGGGCAGCCGATGACGGAGGACGCGGTGGAACGCTCGATCGCCATGCTCAGGGCGAACGGCCAGGCAGACGCCGGGACCGAGACTCCGGCGGAGGTGCTCACCCAGAACATCCTCTCCTCCCGTGGCCGCACCATCCGCCCCAAGACGCTCAACCAGAAGCGGTACGTCGACGCGATCGACAAGCACACGATCGTCTTCGGCATCGGCCCCGCGGGCACCGGCAAGACCTATCTGGCCATGGCCAAGGCGGTGCAGGCCCTGCAGTCCAAGCAGGTCAACCGCATCATCCTGACCCGTCCCGCGGTCGAGGCGGGCGAGCGCCTCGGCTTCCTGCCGGGCACGCTCTACGAGAAGATCGACCCGTATCTGCGTCCGCTGTACGACGCGCTGCACGACATGGTCGACCCCGACTCGATCCCGCGTCTGATGGCCGCGGGCACGATAGAGGTCGCGCCGCTGGCCTATATGCGCGGCCGCACGCTCAACGACGCGTTCATCATCCTCGACGAGGCGCAGAACACCAGCGCCGAGCAGATGAAGATGTTCCTGACCCGTCTCGGCTTCGACTCGAAGATCGTCGTCACCGGCGACGTCACCCAGGTCGACCTGCCGGGCGGGACCAAGAGCGGGCTGCGCCAGGTCCAGGGCATCCTGGAGGGCGTCGAGGACGTCCACTTCTCCCGGCTCACGAGCCAGGATGTCGTCCGGCACAAGCTCGTCGGCCGTATCGTCGACGCGTACGAGAAGTACGACGGTCAAAACGGTCAAAACGGGAAGTAGTCACAGCGCGCCATGTCGATCGACGTCAACAACGAGTCCGGAACCGAGGTCGACGAGCAGGCGATCCTCGAGGTCGCCCGCTATGCGCTCGCGCGGATGCGCATCCACCCGCTCTCCGAGCTCTCGGTGATCGTCGTGGACGAAGAGGCCATGGAGCAGCTGCACATCCAGTGGATGGACCTGCCCGGTCCGACGGATGTCATGTCCTTCCCGATGGACGAGCTGCGTCCGCCGGTCAAGGACGCCGAGGAGCCCCCGCAGGGGCTCCTCGGCGACATCGTGCTCTGCCCCGAAGTGGCGAAGAAGCAGGGCGAAGAGGCCCCGACGCAGCACTCCATGGACGAGGAGCTCCAGCTTCTGACGGTCCATGGGGTGCTGCATCTGCTGGGGTACGACCATGAGGAGCCGGACGAGAAAGCCGAGATGTTCGGGCTCCAGGCCGCGATCGTCGACGGCTGGCGGGCGGAGAGGGGCCTGAGCGGTCCGTCCCCGGCGCCGACCGTCTCATGACCGCCCAACTGATCTTCGGCGCGGTCCTGCTGGTCGTCGTCGCCTGGCTGGCGGCGTGCGCGGAGGCGGGCATCGCCCGCGTCTCCAGCTTCCGCGCCGCCGAGGCCGTGCGCTCCGGCCGTCGGGGCGGCGCCAAGCTGGAGCAGGTCGCCGCCGACCCGACCCGCTATCTCAACGTCGCCCTGCTGGTGCGGGTGTCCTGCGAGATGGCGGCGGGCGTGCTGGTGACGTACGCCTGCCTGGAGGAGTTCCAGGAGACTTGGGCGGCCCTGCTGGTCGCCATCGCGGTGATGGTGCTCGTGTCGTACGTCGCCGTCGGCGTGTCGCCGCGCACCATCGGCCGTCAGCACCCCCTGAACACGGCGACGGCTTCGGCGTACGTCCTGCTGCCGCTGGCCCGGATCATGGGCCCGATCCCGCAGCTGCTGATCCTGCTGGGCAACGCGCTCACTCCCGGAAAGGGCTTCCGCAAGGGGCCGTTCGCGAGCGAGGCGGAGCTGCGGGCGATGGTCGACCTCGCCGAGCAGGAGTCGCTGATCGAGGACGACGAACGGCGCATGGTCCACTCGGTCTTCGAGCTCGGCGACACCCTGGTGCGCGAGGTGATGGTGCCGCGCACCGACCTGGTCTGCATCGAGCGGTACAAGACGGTCCGGCAGGCGCTGACGCTGGCGCTGCGCTCGGGTTTCTCGCGCATCCCGGTGACCGGCGAGAACGAGGACGACATCGTCGGCATCGTGTATCTCAAGGACCTCGTCCGCAAGACGCACATCAACCGCGACGCGGAGGCGGACCTGGTCTCCACCGCGATACGGCCCGCGGTGTTCGTGCCCGACACGAAGAACGCGGGCGATCTGCTGCGCGAGATGCAGCAGAAGCGCAACCACGTCGCGGTGGTGATCGACGAGTACGGCGGCACGGCCGGGATCGTGACGATCGAGGACATCCTGGAGGAGATCGTCGGCGAGATCACCGACGAGTACGACCGTGAACTGCCCCCGGTCCAGGAGCTGGACGGAGACCGCTTCCGGGTGACCGCGCGCCTCGACATCGGCGACCTCGGCGAGCTCTACGGCCTGGACGAGCTCGACGACGAGGACGTGGAGACGGTCGGCGGCCTCCTCGCCAAGGCGCTGGGCCGGGTGCCCATCGCGGGCGCCTCCGCCGTGGTGGACCTCCCCGACGGCCGCGCCCTGCGCCTGACGGCGGAGTCCCCGGCGGGCCGCCGGAACAAGATTGTGACCGTCCTGGCGGAGCCGGCGGTTCCGCAGCCGCCGGAGGCACAGAAGCCCAGGCTGGAGCGCCGGGACGCGGACTGAGGGGCTGTGCGGGCCGCCTGGCGGGCTCGGTGCGCGGGCGTCTGAGCCCCTGTCACCGCCCCGGCGGGCGGCCCGGGCTCCGGCGGCCCGAATGCCAGTGCGGGGAATCCGCGGAATCTGTGTATTCTCTGCCCGTCACAGGGGAGGGGGGAAGCTCCCCATGCTTAGTTCGATTTAGGGGAGTACCAACCTCATGCGTACCCGTATGCGCCGCGGCGTTGCCGCCGCACTCACCGCGTCCGCGCTCTGCCTCACCGCGGTGGCCTGTGGCGGCGACGACGAGAAGAAGTCCTCGTCCTCCGCCAAGGGCGACGACAAGGGCAAGGGCGAGGCCGCGGAGAAGCCGGCGCTCAAGGCGCTGACCGCCGCGCAGCTCCAGGCCTCGACCCTCGAGGTCAAGGACCTGCCGAAGGGCTGGAAGGCCGAGAAGGCGACCGACGACACCGAGCCGGCGCCCAAGGCGAGCAAGCCCGAGTGCCAGCCGATCGCGGGCATGATGTCCGGCAAGATCGACGGCGCCACGATGGGCAAGTCCGCGGACTTCGTCACCGAGGGCACCGCCACCGCGCTGAGCACGCACGCCTTCACCTTCGACGGCAACGGCGCGGCCGACTACACCAAGGCCGTCGGCGACGCGCTCGACAAGTGCACCACCGTCACCTTCACCTCGGACGGCGAGAAGACCGACATCGCGATCGCGAAGCTGCCGGCCGCTCCGAAGGTCGCCGAGGAGTCGCACGCCTTCCGTATGACGATGAAGATCGCCGAGCTGGACGTGGAGGTCAAGGTCGACCTGCTGGTCGCCCGCCAGGGCTCCGGCATCTCGCGCTCCGCGTTCATCCCGGGCGAGGACCCGAAGGGCGACACGATCTTCGCCGACATCGCCAAGCGCGCCGGCGACAAGCTCGTCAAGGGTGCCTCCAGCTGACCTCGGTCGCCTGGCTCGCCCCGGTGAGCCGGTTCGCTGAGACGGCTGCGGCCGGCTCGACGTACTTCGGTCGGCTCGACGACGGTCAGCTCGACTGCGTCGGTCGGCTCGACGGACCGGCTCGCCACGGCGCCCGCGGGAGACCCGCGGCGCCCGCGTAGACCTCAGTGCTCGCGAGGATGCTCGCGAGCGCGAAGACGCATCGAAAAGGCGGAGGCCCCCGTGCGGGGCCTCCGCCCTTTCGCGTTCCCGGGCCGAACTATCCTCGGGGCATGACGCAGAGCACCGACCTCGGGCCCGAGGACCGCAAGATCATCACCCTGGCGCGCAGCGCTCGCGCCCGCAACGCCGTGCCCGAGGGCGCGGCCGTACGGGACGAGACGGGGCGTACGTACGTCGCCGGGACCGTGGCCCTGGACTCGCTCAAGCTCAGCGCCCTGCAGACGGCGGTCGCCATGGCGGTCGCGAGCGGCGCGCAGTCGCTGGAGGCGGCCGCGCTGGTCTCCGAGGCGGACGAGCCGTCGGCGCCGGACCGCGCGGCGGTGCGGGACCTGGGCGGCGACGCCGCGGTGATCCTGCTGGCCGGCCCGGACGGCGCGCTCAAGTCCTCGACGCCCGCGGGCTGACGCCCTCGACGCCCGCAGGCTGAGCGGCCGTCGTCGACGCGCCCGCTCCGTCGACGACGGTCGTCGGCGCCGCAGTGAGCTGTGAGGCGGCCGCCGCGAAGTCGCCGGGGCCCCTCGCCTCCGCCCGAGGCCGCCGAGGCCTCTGACGCCCCCGGGCGATCCATGAGTCTGACACCGACCGGCGTCACCTTTGCGGTGGCGCCGGTTCCCCTTTTGGCCTGCGGAAACGCGGATCTTGACAGTATCTGATGGGTCATCAGACAGTGCTTTTCGATGGCATTGACTTCTCATCGCCCCCGGCCGTCAATGGCCCCCTGCCGCCGCGGAAGAGCCGCCGCGTCCGCACTCATGAGAAGGGGCAATCATGATTCCAGTCGCCCGAAGACCCCATGGGTCCGCCGGCCGCAGGCGACGGTGGACCGCCGCGCTGGGGGCCCTCGCCCTGGCCGTGGGCACGGCGTCGCTCGCCGCGCCCGCACACGCCGCGACCGCCGCCTCCACGCCGGTGGACTTCGCCACCCGCTGTGTGCCGCCGCCCATCGCCGGCATACCGCCCATCACCGGCACCACGACCGCGGAGATCACCGTCGACAAGGCCGCGGCCAAGGTCGGCGACACCGTCACGGTCACGTACACCGTCGTCAAGCCCGCCGCCAGCAACCCCGTCGACCTCGCGCTGCCGGCCGACATCATGACGCCCACCGGCAAGGTGACCCTCGGCGGCGCGCAGCCCGGCAGCGTCACGGTGACCGGCCCGAAGAAGAACCCGCCCGTCCCGGGCAAGGGAGCGTTCCCCTCGTTCTCGATGACCGGCACGTTCACGGTCACCACGCCCGGCTCGATCACCCTCTCGCCGGGCGACTACAACATCCACACCAGCTACATCATGGAGCTGGACACGCCCTGCACCGTCATCACTCCGCCCGCGCCCGTCTCCGAGACGGTCGTCGCCACGGCCCAGCCCGGGGCCAACGACCGCGCCATCCAGCTCGCGACGGCGTCGGGCAAGCCGGGCGACCAGGTCACCGTCACCGGCGCGAAGTTCACCCCGCTCGCCGACGTCACCGTCGTCGGACGGGCCGGAGCGGCCGAGACGGCGGACAAGACGACCGTCAAGGCCGACGCCAACGGCAGCTTCACCGCGCGGCTCAAGGTCGAGGACAAGGCGACCACCGGCATCGTCGCGTACGAGGGCGCCGCCTGGTCCGACGACAAGGGCGCGGGCCCCGGGGCGTACACCGTGATCGACGACACCCCGCTGCCCGAGAACAGCCAGAAGCTGACCGCCTCGGTCGCGGCCGGCACGCTCTCCATGTCCCAGGCCGGCGACGCCGTCGCGATGTCGGCGGTCGACTTCGGCAAGGGCGGGGCGGCGACCGGCGATCTGAAGACGGTGACGGTCAAGGACTTCCGCGGCGGCCCCGCGGGCTGGTCCCTGACCGGCAAGGTCACCGACTTCACCGGGCCCGGCGGCAAGATCGACGCCGGCAGGCTCGGCTGGACGCCGGCGTGCACGACCAAGCAGGGCAGCCCCAGCACCTGCGCCGCCGGTTCCGCGGGACCGGTCGGCACAGCGGGCGCGACGCTCGCCTCCACCCCGAACGGGGCGGTCACCGGCGGCGAGTTCACGGTGGACGCGAAGGTCTCGCTGGACGTTCCGGCGTTCACCGCGCCCGGCGCGTACTCCGGCGTGCTGACGCTCACGCTCACCTGACGCCCGGCGCCAGGCCGCACGGCTGAGCACCTGGCCGTACGACGAGCACCAGGCCGTACGACGAGGACCGCGGCCAGCAGGCCAGCAGTCCAGGCGTCCGGCAGTTCACGCAGTCCAGCGGTTTCAGCAGTCAACAGCGCACGACAAGCACGGCGGGCCGGGCGCGCACCCGGTCGGCCCGCCTCGTCCCAGGGGTCTTCATGCGCCGACCGCACCACACTCCGCACAGGCGCCGAAGCCTGCTCATGGCCGCCCTCGCCCTGTCCTGGACCCTGCTCCTGGCCGTGCTGCCGCAGGGATACGGGGGAGCGGCCGCCCACGCCGCCGACAACGGCAACTGGTCCGTCTACCCCGCCTCCTCCGAGCTGGGCAGGCGGCCCTACTTCTACCTCTCCGCCGACCCCGGCACGACGCTGACCGACCAGGTCACCGTCAGCAACAAGACGGCCGCCCCGCTGACCTTCCGGCTCTACGCGGCCGACGCGTACAACACCGAGCGGGACGGCGGCTTCGCCGTCCGCACCCGCCAGGAGCAGCAGCGCGGCGTCGGCGCGTGGGCCAAGCCGGACCGCGACAAGGTGACCGTGCCCCCGCACCGCTCGATCACCGTCCCCTACACCCTCACCGTCCCCGAGGGCGCCGAGCCCGGCGACCACCCCGGGGCGATCGTCGCCCTCGACGAGCGGATCGACGCGGGCTCCGGGTCGGTCGCCGTCGGGGTGCAGCAGGCGGTCGGGGCGCGGGTCTATCTGCGGGTGAACGGCCCCACCGTGCCCGCCCTCTCCGTCGAGGACGTCGAGCTCGACCACAGCAAGCCCCTGGTGCCCGGCACCGGCGAGAGCAGTGCTCTGATCTCGTACACCCTGTACAACCGGGGCAACGTCACGCTCAACCCCAAGGTCGCGCTCACGGCGGAGGGCCTGTTCGGGCGCGATCTGCTCGCCCGCGATCTGACGAAGGTCCCCTCGGAGCTGCTGCCGCGCCAGCGCATCCGGCTCACCGAGCGCTGGGCGGGCGCGCCCCAGCTCGAATGGGGCGAAGTACGGCTGACGGCGACCGCGCAGGACGTGCGGGAGTCGGCCACGGCGTCCTTCTTCGCACTGCCCTGGCTGGTCGCCGCGGTCCTGCTGGCGGCCCTCGTGGGGACGGGGGTGTGGGCCAAGGCGAGACGCCGGAGGGAGCGCGTGCTCCGGGACGCCTGAGATCAGGGACAATGGCCCCCATGAGCGCTCGTACTGAAGAGAACAACACCGCCCACCGGGCGGGCTTCGCCTGTTTCGTGGGCCGTCCCAACGCGGGCAAGTCCACCCTCACGAACGCTCTGGTCGGCCAGAAGGTGGCGATCACCTCCAACCGGCCGCAGACCACCCGGCACACCGTGCGCGGCATCGTGCACCGCCCGGACATGAACGCGCAGCTGATCCTGGTGGACACCCCCGGGCTCCACAAGCCGCGCACGCTCCTCGGCGAGCGCCTCAACGACGTCGTGCGCACCACCTGGGCCGAGGTCGACGTCATCGGCTTCTGCCTGCCCGCCGACCAGAAGCTCGGCCCCGGCGACCGGTACATCGCCAAGGAGCTCGCCGGGATCAAGAAGACCCCGAAGGTCGCGATCGTCACCAAGACCGACCTCGTGGACTCCAAGACCCTCGCCGAGCAGCTGATCGCGATCGACCAGCTCGGCAAGGAGCTGGGCATGGAGTGGGCGCAGATCGTGCCGGTCTCGGCGGTCGGCGACAAGCAGGTCCAGCTGGTCGCGGACCTGCTGATCCCGCTGCTGCCGGAGAGCCCGCCGCTGTACCCGGAGGGCGACCTCACGGACGAGCCGGAGCAGGTCATGGTCGCGGAGCTGATCCGCGAGGCGGCGCTGGAGGGCGTGCGGGACGAGCTGCCGCACTCGATCGCGGTCGTCGTCGAGGAGATGCTGCCGCGCGAGGACCGCCCGGCGGACAAGCCGCTGCTGGACATCCACGCGAACGTCTACATCGAGCGCCCCAGCCAGAAGGGCATCATCATCGGCCCGAAGGGCAAGCGCCTCAAAGAGGTCGGCACCAAGTCCCGCAAGCACATCGAGGCGCTGCTGGGCACGCCGGTCTTCCTGGACCTCCATGTGAAGGTCGCCAAGGACTGGCAGCGGGACCCCAAGCAGCTGCGCAAGCTCGGCTTCTGAACGAAGCGCGGGGGCGGGCCGGTGGGCCTGGCTCTGACGCGAGCCTCGGCGGTCGGCCCGGCTCTGTTCGAACTCCGGCCGCCGGCTCCGGCTCGGCGCCCCGACCTCGAATCCCCGCCGTTGGTCCGGGCGGGGGACCGGGCCGCCGTCCCGCATGGACCGGAGGCGATCCTCGGGAGCGCCGTACCGCGTCCCCGAGGCCCGTCGGGAGCCCTCAGGAGCCTTCCTTGAGGACCTGCGAGATCAGCTTCCGCTGCGCCTCGGACAGCCGTGGATCCGAGCAGTAGACCGTCTTCCCGTCCACCGTGATCTGGTAGCTGAACCCGTCCGGCACGCCGATCGGCGGGGTCTGCCGGGAGTCGGCCACCGCCTGCTCGGCCAGGGCATGCCACTCGCCCGCGTCGCCGCGGCCCGCGGTGTCCACCTCCGCGAAGCGCTCGATGCCGGCGAATCCTCCCGTACGCCTTACTTGGATACGCATGGGTCCCGTTCTAATACGAAACGGGCCGGGGCGATAGCGGGCCGCCTCCCGGTCGCCCGTGGCCGCCCGCCCATCGCCCCGCCCTCACATCAGCCGACCTGCGCGGCCGCGACAGCCCCGGCCGCTCACCCGGTCAGCCGTCCGGCCAGTCGTCCGGTCGCTCACCCAGACGCTCGTCCGGTCGGCCGCACCGGCCTCACGCCGTCGGCACCCCGACCTGCGACCACGCCTTCAGCACCGCCTCGTGCGCCTCCCCGTCGCCGTACCGCTCCCGCGCCGCCGCGACCGTCGCCCGGGCGAAGGCGGCGAAGTCCGCGTCGACCGCCAGCCGGCCGCCGGTGAGCGCGTCGAACCAGATCTGCCCGGCCCGCTCCCAGGACTTGCCGCCCAGCTGGGTGGCGAGCAGGTAGAAGGCGTGGTTGGGGATGCCGGAGTTGATGTGGACGCCGCCGTTGTCCCGGCCGGTGTGGACGTAGTCGTCCATCGTGCCGGGCTGCGGGTCCTTGCCGAGCACGTCGTCGTCGTACGCCGTCCCCGGCTCCTTCATCGAGCGCAGGGCCACCCCGGTGACCCGCGGCGCCAGCAGCCCCGCCCCGATCAGCCAGTCCGCCTGGTCCGCGGTCTGGTCCAGGGTGTACTGCTTGACCAGCGAGCCGATCACGTCCGACATCGACTCGTTCAGCGCGCCCGGCTGCCCGAAGTAGCTCAGATTCGCGGTGTACTGCGTCAGACCGTGGGCCAGCTCGTGGGCGATGACGTCGACGGGGATGGAGAAGTCGAGGAAGATCTCGCCGTCTCCGTCGCCGAAGACCATCTGCTCGCCGTCCCAGAAGGCGTTTCCGTAGTTCTCGTCGTAGTGGACGCTCGCGCTCAGCGGCAGGCCCTCGCCGTCGAGCGAGCTGCGCCCGTACGACGACAGCAGCAGCTCGAAGGTCGCGCCGAGGCCCGCGTACACGCGGTTGACCGTGGCGTCCTTGCCCGGGTCGTCGCCCTCGGAGCGGACCTTCGTGCCCGGCAGGTCGGTGCCGTTGGCGCAGTCGTAGATGGTTCGCTTCGGATGGTCGGTCGCCGCGCGCGACGGGGCGAGGGCCGCGGCGCGCACTCCGGCGACCGTGTTCAGCCGACGCCGGGTTCGCTGGGCGGCGTCCGCTTCGAGGGTCCGGCGGGCCGGCTCCGCGACGGCTTGGTCGTCGGCGCGGGCCAGCTTGTCGAGGACATGGGGCGGCACGATGGTGCAGAAAGTGGGATGGAGTTCGTCCATGGCAGGCAATGTGGCACTGGGTCATGACGCTGTCACTAGTTGCCACCATGATTGATGAAATGGAGTGAAGCATCACTGTTTGGCGGACAGTGACCCGCTGTCCCGCATACTGAAACGGGACAGCCAGCCATAGCGTCCCTCGGTTACGCTCCTTCCATCATGCGTTTCGGGCTGCTTCTCCTTAGCTGCCGCGGCGAGGGCCTGTAGTCGAGGCCGACCCCCTCCCCGCGGAGTCTGGTGTTGCGGTGATTCGACCGTCGGCCGTCCCAGCGGACACACGAGGAGCCCCACGCAATGTCTGAAGCGTCCACGCCCGCAGCGACCGTCTCCGAGACCTCCGTCGGGCGCCCCACGCCCGTCACCAACGCGACGCACGCCCAGAAGCCCTCCGGGATGCCGATCCACAAGTACGGCCAGTACGACGCCGTGCACATCCCCGACCGGACCTGGCCCGAGCAGCGGATCACCAAGGCGCCGCGCTGGCTGTCCACCGACCTGCGCGACGGCAACCAGGCCCTGATCGACCCGATGAGCCCCGCCCGCAAGCGCGAGATGTTCGACCTGCTGGTGCGCATGGGCTACAAGGAGATCGAGGTCGGCTTCCCGTCCTCGGGCGACACCGACTTCGCGTTCGTACGCTCCATCATCGAAGAGGGCGCGATCCCCGAGGACGTGACGATCTCCGTCCTGACGCAGGCCCGCGAAGAGCTGATCGAGCGCACCGTCGAGTCGCTGCGCGGCGCGCACCGCGCCACCGTGCACCTGTACAACGCCACCGCCCCCACCTTCCGCCGAGTCGTCTTCCGCGGCTCGAAGGAGGAGGTCAAGCAGATCGCGGTGGACGGCACGCGGCTGGTGATGGAGTACGCCGAGAAGATCCTGGGCCCGGAGACGACCTTCGGCTACCAGTACAGCCCGGAGATCTTCACCGACACCGAGCTGGACTTCGCCCTGGAGGTCTGCGAGGCGGTCTGCGACGTCTGGCAGCCCGAGGAGGGCCGCGAGATCATCCTGAACCTGCCCGCCACGGTGGAGCGTTCGACGCCCTCCACGCACGCGGACCGCTTCGAGTGGATGAGCCGCAACCTGTCCCGCCGCGAGTACGTCTGCCTGTCCGTCCACCCCCACAACGACCGCGGCACCGCGGTCGCCGCGGCCGAGCTGGCGATCATGGCCGGCGCGGACCGCATCGAGGGCTGCCTGTTCGGCCAGGGCGAGCGCACCGGCAACGTCGATCTGGTCACGCTGGGCATGAACCTGTTCTCGCAGGGCGTGGACCCGCAGATCGACTTCTCGCAGATCGACGAGATCCGTCGGACGAGCGAGTACTGCAACCAGATGGAGATCCACCCGCGCCACCCCTACGCGGGCGATCTGGTCTACACGGCCTTCTCCGGCTCCCACCAGGACGCCATCAAGAAGGGCTTCGACGCGCTGGAGGCGGACGCCGCCGCGCAGGGCAGGACCGTCGACGAGATCGAGTGGGCGGTGCCGTACCTGCCGATCGACCCGAAGGACGTCGGCCGCTCCTACGAGGCGGTCATCCGGGTCAACTCGCAGTCGGGCAAGGGCGGAATCGCCTATGTCCTGAAGAACGACCACAAGCTGGACCTGCCGCGCCGGATGCAGATCGAGTTCTCGAAGATCATCCAGGCGAAGACGGACTCCGAGGGCGGCGAGGTCACGCCGAAGGACATCTGGGCGGTCTTCCAGGACGAGTACCTGCCCAACTCCGAGGACGCCGCGGCTCGATGGGGCCGCATCCAGCTGCGTTCCGGCCAGAGCACGACCGACACGGACGGCATCGACACCCTGACCGTCGAGGCGGTCGTGGACGGCGTCGACACCGTGCTGGCCGGCTCCGGCAACGGTCCGATCTCCGCCTTCTTCGAGGCGCTGAACGCGGTCGGCGTGGACGCGCGGCTGCTGGACTACCAGGAGCACACGATGAGCGAGGGCGCCTCCGCGCAGGCCGCGTCGTACATCGAGTGCGCGATCGACGGCAAGGTGCTGTGGGGCATCGGCATCGACGCCAACACCACACGTGCCTCGCTGAAGGCGGTCGTCTCGGCCGTCAACCGCGCGGCGCGCTAGAACCCTCCGACTGTGCCCCCGGCCTCGGCCGGGGGCACAGTCGTGTGCAGGCGTGTGTACGGGGTGTTGCCGCGGGAACACAGGGCGAGGAATCGGCCATGTCCTGGCGTACTGGCGCCGGGGTGCTGACGCGGCATCATCGATGTGGCTAACATCACGTCAACGCGGCAGGGTTGCCGCGGGGGCACCCCGTGCCCGAACGGCTGCGGGGGAGTTACGGAGGTGCGACGTGCTGCCAGCCCGGGGACCATTCGGTCGAAAAGCGCTGGTCTGCGGCGTTCATACCTCCTGGAACACGGTGGGCGACGGGGAGTTCTTCTGCTCGGCCTGCGGAGGCGACCGCAACTACCGCCGCCGCACGGGCCGCCGGCGCTTCACGCTGCTGGGCATCCCGCTGCTGCCGCGGGGCGCGGCGGGGCCGGTCGTCGAATGCGCGGCCTGTCACGCCCACTTCGGCACCGACGCGCTCGACCACCCCACGACCTCCCGCTTCTCCGCGATGCTCCGCGACGCCGTGCACACGGTCGCCCTCGCCGTCCTCGCCTCCGGCGGCACCTCCTCCCGCTCCGTCCGCGAGACGGCGGTCTCCACGGTCCGCGCGGCGGGCCTCGACGACTGCACGGAAGACCAGCTGACGGCCCTGATCGAGGCGCTCGCGGCGGACACGGGCCGCTATGTCACCGACACGAGCCCCTACGGCGCGGCGCTGGCGATCGAACTCCACGAGGCCCTGGAGCCCCTGGCCCCCCACCTGGCCCCGGCGGGCCGCGAGTCGATCCTGACCCAGGGAGCCCGCATCGCCCTGGCGGACGGCCCGTACACCCCGGCGGAACGCGAGGTCCTGACGACGGTGGGCACGGCACTCCAACTCTGCGCAGACGACACGGCCAGACTCCTTGCGGCGGCCCGAACCCCGTTCTAGCCCCCCCAGTCCCCGTCAGCCATACCCAGCCCGCCCGGCAAATCCAGCCCGTCCGGCGTTTGAGGACGTACCCCGAGCCGGGGCCAGGGCACCCCATTCCAGCCCGCCCGGACAACTTCAGCCCGTCCGGCATATCCAGCCCGTCCGGCGCTTGAGGACGGACCCCGAGCTGTCGGGACCGGCAATCTCAGCCCGTCCGGCGCTTGAGGACAGAGC
>NZ_JBFAYB010000137.1:0-16358 GCF_040681075.1 Streptomyces sp. NPDC051907
CCGGCTGGAGCGCACCACGGAGGCGCCGACGCCCAGCGCCCGGCCGAGCTCCTCGAGACGGCCGCGGGCGAAGCCGGCCAGCTGGCCGGGGCCGGGCAGCCAGGACCGGGGCGCCACCGGGCGCGGACGGCGGACGCCGCCCTTGCGGGCGTCGGCGATCTCGTCGAAGATCCCGGCGCCGATGGCGACCGCGCGCATCCCGTCGGCCAGCGCGTGATGGAGCTTGACCAGCACGGCGAAAGAGCCCCCGTCGCCCCTCAGGAGATACATCTCCCAGGGCGGCAGACCCCGCTCCAGGGGCCGCTCCATCAGCTCCCCGGCGATCAGCACGGCCTCGGCGGCGAAGTCGCCGGCGGGGAGCCGGACGCGGTGGACGTGCCGGCGCACGTCGAAGTCCTTCGCGGTCTCCCAGATCGCGCCGCCGACGGGCAGCAGGACGTCGCGTACGCGCATCCGCAGCCGGGGGATCGCGGCGGCCCGGCCGGCCAGCAGGTCGAGGATCCGGTCGCCGGGCTCCGGGCCGACGGCCTGCTCACCCACAACGGCCCGCGGGTCCGCGGCGGGGGGCGGCCCGAAGAAGGCGAGCGCGCCCAGATGCATCGGATGCCCAGCGGACTCGAGGTGCCAGAACGCCAGGTCGAGAGGCTCGAGAAGGTCGCTGCTCAATTGATCCTCATGTCCTAGAAGGCCACTGGGGCTCGCAGTCAACCGCTTCCAGTCGGTTACGGTCAAGTACGATCGATTCACGCACAGTTAATAGCAGGTAAATGATCACACGGTCGGCCGGTCCGGGATGATGAATTCGCACCAGACGCACTTGCCGCTGCCCCTCGACTCCACGCCCCAGGCCTCGGCCAGCCGGTCCACCAGCATCAGACCGCGTCCGGAGACCCCCGACTCCCCCGCCTCGCGCCGCCGGGGCAGCGCGCTGGAGCGGTCCTCGACCTCGACCCGCAGCCGCCGCTCCTGGCCGGAGAGCACCCGGACGGTCACGATCGCCCCGCCGTCGGTGTGCATCAGCGCGTTGGTGATCATCTCGTCGGCGGCCAGCTCGATCTCGTCGGCCCGCTCGGCCGCGCCCCACGCCCGTACGGCCGCACGCACCATGTGCCGGGCCGAGCGCAGCGCCTCGGGGTCGCTCTGCGCCACGTGCTGCTGGAGCCGGCCGCCCTGCTGTGTGGCGAACGCGCCCTGGCGCCGCAGCAGCAGGATCGCCACGTCGTCGTCGCCGCCCCGCTCGTCCACCACCTCGCACAGCCGGTCGGCCAGCAGCTGGAGATCGCGCGGGCCGCGGCGCACCAGCGCCGTCAGCATCTGCATGCCGTCGTCGAGGTCCGCGCCCGGCTGCTCGATCAGGCCGTCGGTATAGAGGAGCAGAATCTGACCGGGGTCCAGCTCCACGGTGGCGACCGGGTACTCGAGCCGGCCGAACTCCGCCGAGAGCCCCAGCGGCAGCCCGCCGGCCACCGGCAGCCGCCAGGTGCTGCCGTCGTTGTCCCTGACCAGCGGGTCGACATGACCGGCCCGCACCAGCTGCACGACCCCGGTCGACAGGTCGACCTCCGCGTAGGTGCAGGTCGCGAACCGGTCGGTGTCCAGCTCGTGGAGGAAGACCGAGGCGCGCGCCATCACGGTGGCCGGGGTGTGCCCCTCGGCGGCGTACGCCCGCAGCACGATCCGCAGCTGGCCCATCACCGCCGCCGCGTGGGTGTCGTGCCCCTGCACGTCGCCGATGACCGCGCCGACCCTTCCGCCGGGCAGCGCGATGACGTCGTACCAGTCGCCGCCGATGTCCCGGCCGAGCCGCGCGGAGCGGTAGCGCACCGCGATCTGCGTGCCGGGCACCTCGGGGATCCGGCGCGGCAGCATCGCCTGCTGGAGGCCCTCGGCGAGGTCGTGCTCCTGCTCGTACAGGACCGCGCGGGCGAGGCTCTGCGCGATGCTGCTGCCGAGCGCGACCAGCAGATTGCGCTCGTCGGCGCTGAAGCCGTTCTTGTCGCGGTAGAGCAGGCCGAGCGCCCCGATGGGCCGGGCCTGGGCGATCAGCGGCAGATAGGCGGCCGAGTGGATGTCGAGGTGGCTGATGTGCGGCCACAGCCGGGGGTAGGAGTCGGCGAAGTCCTGCTTGGACTCGATGAAGCGCGGCGCGAGGGTGCGGACCACCTCGCTCATGGGGTACTGGTCGTCGACCCGCGTCCAGCGGGTGCCGGGCACGAAGGACTCCTCGGGCCCCTCGGCGACCAGATGGATCCGGCCCGACTCCAGCAGCCCCATCACCAGGCTGGTCGCGCCGAAGTGCTCGAGGCCGTGCGAGTCCTTGAGCACGTCGATGACGTCCTGCACGGTCCGGGCGTGGGCGAGGGCGGCGGTGGTCGACTCCACGACGCTGGTCTGGCGGCTGCGCTCGATGTTGACCTCGTGGCGGGCGGTGGCGTCGGCCAGCTCCTGGGTGGCGTCGCGGACGATGCCGATGATGCGCCGGGGCCGCCCGGTCTCGTCGCGGCGCACCCGGCCCTGGGTGTGGGTCCAGCGCAGGCTTCCGTCACGGCAGCGGACGCGGAAGTACGCGCCATAGTGGTCGCTGCCGTTCTTGAGAGCCTGGGCGACGATCGCGTCCAGCCGTACGGCCTCGTCCGGCGGCACCCGCGGGGCCAGGCTCTCGGGGTGCCCGTCGTATTCGTCGGGGCGCACATCGAATACGTCGAGACCGGCAGCGTCCACGTGCATCAGCCCGCTGGACAGGTCCCAGTCGAAGCTCCCCATGCGATTGAGGGTGAGGCTCACGTCCGCGTGGGCCGGCCAGTCGTCGGGGAGCGACAAGGCACCCGCTGCCCGATCAGCCATGGGGCCACTCTGTCATCATTTGTCGGTTTCTTCGACCGGTTGAGCGGGGGTCCGCTCAGCCCAGGAGCGTGTCCGTGTCGGCGGGCTCGCCCGCCGGGACGAAGGGGTCCGGCTCGGACGGGGCGACCTGCTGCTCGTCGGGCGTCTCGGGGTCGAGGGGCGGGTCCACGGGCGGGTCGACCGGGGGCGGGACGACGGAGTCCGGGGCGACGGGGTCGGTCGGCACGGTCGGCTGGCCCGGGTCGAGGGGTGCGGTCGGCGCGGTCGGCGCGGTCGTGGCGGTGTCCGTCGGGCTCGGGGACGGGCTGGGGTCGGACGGGTCCCTGAACACGTCGTCGGGGTGGACCGGCGGCGGCATCTCGGGGGCCCTGTCCTCCTCGCCGTCGGTGCCGGTCCGCCGTTCGATCCAGGCGTCGTCGGCGACATCGACGATCACGAGGTTGACGACGACCTGCGGGCTCGCCTTGACGACGACGGCCTGGTCGGGCCGGAAGCCCGCCCACCGCGGCCCCTTGTGGACGACCGCTCCCTTGACGGCGACCGGCGGCTTCAGCGGGTTTCCGCAGGCGCAGCGCACGCGCGGCGCGCCGTACTCGTCCACCAGCACGGCGGTCCCGGCCTGGAGCACGGACTGGTAGCCGGTGGCGGCGCCGTCGCGGAAGCCGTGGTTGGTCACACGGGTGTCCGCGCGCAGCACGACGGGGGTCAGCCCGCGCAGAAAGCCGGGGACCTCGGCCTGGTCGACGCCGGCGGCGGCGCCGAAGGCGCGCGCCTTGGCCTTGTCCGCGTGGAGGTAGCGGACCTGGCGCTCGACGTCGCAGCTGCCCACGCCCTGCGTGCCGCCGTACAGGCCGGGCGTCGAGCCGGTGAAGGTGCGCAGCGTCTGGGAGCCAGCTGGACTTGCGGGCGCACTCGGGTCGGGGGCGGGCGACTTGGCAGAGAGAGCCGAGGCGCGGGCGGTGGATGCGGTGTACGGGTCGGGGCCGGGGGCGGCGAGCGGCTGGAGGTAGACCTGCGGGGAGTCCGCGGCGCTGCTCTCGCCCCCGCAGCCGGAGGCGAGCAGCCCGACGGACAGCGCGGCGACGGCGCCGAGCCATGGACGAATCGGTGCGCGCACGAAGGTCTCCTGCCTCTTCACCTCGAGATGTCCCTTCGAGATGTCCCTCAATTTCTGCCGGAGTACCACCGCACCCGCTACTTGAACGCGTTCAACTTTGCGCATAGGCTCAGCGAGCAAGGAATTGAACACGTTCAAAGCCGGGGGTGGGGTGCGATGTTCGCACTGGTCAACCTGATCGTGATGCTCGGAATGCTGGCGATCGTGCCCGCCGGGCTCGCTCTCGTCGACGCGGACGGACTCGCGTCCATTCGGCGGATGTGGCCGCTGTTCGCCGTCCCCGGCGCGATCGCGCTCTGGCTCGACAGGTCCGCCGCCGCCACCGCGCTGGCGGCGGTGTACGCGCTCGGCACGCTGGTCCTCGCGGCGCAGGCCCCCCGGCGACTGGCTCGCACCCGTTCGCTGGCGCCCGCCGAGATCGCGGTCCTCACCGCGCTCGTCACGCCCTCGGTCGCCGGACTGGCGCTGGTCGCCGAGCGCTCGGGGCACGAGCTCTTCGGCTTCAGCCTGCCGATCCTCGCGCTGACCGTGCCGCACTTCCACTACGCCGGTTTCGCCGCCGCGCTGGTGGCGGGCCTGGTCTGCCGTGCGGCGCCCGGCCCCGCCGCGCGCTTCGCCGCGCTCAGCGTCCCGCTCGGCACGCTGCTGGTCCTCGCGGGCTACTTCGTCGACGACTGGGCGGAGCTGGCGGGAGCGCTCGTGCTCACCGCGGGCATGTGGGCTGTCGCCCGGGTCACCTGGCGCGACGTCCGGGCCGGCGAGCGGGACCGGACGCTGCGCGCCCTGCTCGCCGTGTCGGCCGCGGTGCTGGTCGCCACCATGCTCCTCGCCCTGAGCTGGGCGCTCGGCGAGGCCACCGGACTGCCCCACCCCACCCTCACCTGGATGGCCGCCACCCACGGCCTCGGCAACGCCCTCGGCTTCGCACTCTGCTCGGTGCTGGCCTGGCTACGGATAAAGGAGACAGCGGCATGAACCGCGCCCGCACCCTCAACTACCCCGAGACCGGGGCCACCCGCCTCGGACCGCTGCCCGACGGCTACCACCACCTCCACCACACGGTCCGCGTCGGCCGCGGCCGCGCCGCCTTCGAGACGGCGGGCGAGGCGGTCGTCACCTGGCGGATGCACCGCCGCTCGGGAGCGCGGGTGCGCGCCGACGCCGAGCGCGCCGAGCCCGGCGCCCGGGTCGAGGTCTCCGCCGGCGTCGGCCCGCTGCGGTTCGCCGCGCCCTGCGAGGTGATCTGGACGGCGTACGAGAGCGACCGCACCGGCTTCGCGTACGGAACGGTGAGCGGACATCCCGAGCGCGGCGAGGAGTCCTTCGTGGTCGACCTGCGCGACGACGGCTCAGTCTGGTTCACCGTGATGGCCTTCAGCCGCCCGGCCGTCTGGTACACCCGGCTGGCCGGCCCGCTGGTGCCGGTGCTCCAGAAGCTCTACGCCCGTCGGCTCGGCAACGTCCTGCGACGCATGCTGCACGGCTGATACTGGGAGTAATGGAATGGTTCAGCGACGGTGACTACTGGCTGAGCCGGCTGGTCTTCCAGCGGGCTCTGGCCGGCGTCTATCTGGTGGCCTTCCTCGCCGCCGCCTTGCAGTTCCGGGCGCTGATCGGCGAGAAGGGCATGCTGCCCGTGCCCGCCCATCTGCGGCGGACGCCGCCGCGGATCGCCCCGACGCTCTTCCGGCTCCACTACTCCGACCGGTTCTTCGCATGGATCGCCTGGTCGGGCGCCGCGCTGTCGGCGGCGCTGGTCGCGGGCGCGGCCGACGAGGCTCCGCTGTGGGCGGCCATGGCGTGCTGGGCGGTCCTGTGGGCGCTGTACCTGTCGATCGTCAACGTGGGGCAGACCTGGTACGGCTTCGGCTGGGAGTCTCTGCTGCTGGAGACCGGGTTCCTCGCCGTCTTCCTCGGCAACGAGCGCACCGCTCCGCCCGTGCTGGTGCTGTGGCTGCTGCGCTGGGTGCTGTTCCGGGTGGAGTTCGGCGCGGGCCTGATCAAGCTCCGCGGCGACGAGTGCTGGCGGAAGCTGACCTGTCTGGACTACCACCACGAGACCCAGCCGATGCCGGGCCCGCTGAGCTGGTTCTTCCACCGGCTGCCCAAGCCCTTCCACCGGGTCGAGGTAGCGGCCAACCATGTGACCCAACTGCTCGTCCCCGTGCTGCTGTTCACACCGCAGCCGGTCGCGAGCGTCGCGGCCGGGGCGGTCGTGCTGACCCAGCTGTGGCTGGTGCTCTCCGGCAACTTCGCCTGGCTGAACTGGCTGACCATCGCGCTCGCGCTGTCCGCCGTCGACGGCTCGCTGATCGCGGCCCCGCACGCGCTGCCCGCGCCCCCGCTCTGGTACGAGATCGTCGTGCTCGCCGTCGCCGCCCTGGTGCTGGCCCTGAGCTACCGCCCGGCCCGCAATCTGCTCTCCCGCCGCCAGGCCATGAACCGGTCCTTCGACCCCTTCCACCTGGTCAACGCCTACGGCGCGTTCGGCACGGTCGGCCGGGTCCGCCATGAGGTGGTGGTCGAGGGCACCGAGGAGCGGGTGCTGCACGACGGGACGGTGTGGCGGGAGTACGCGTTCAAGGGCAAGCCCGGCGATGTGCGCAGGACTCCGCGCCAGTACGCCCCGTACCATCTGCGGCTGGACTGGATGATGTGGTTCGCCGCGCTGTCCCCCGCGTACGCGCGCTCCTGGTTCGGCCCGTTCGTGGAGCGGCTGCTGGACGGCGACCGGGACACGCTGCGGCTGCTGGGCCCCAATCCGTTCCCTAACGCGCCCCCCGCGTACGTCCGCGCCAGGCTGTACCGCTACCGGTACACCACCTGGCACGAACTGCGGTCCACCGGGGCCCGGTGGCACCGCACCTATGTACGCGAGTTCCTCAGGCCGACCAGGCTGCTGTGATCACCTTGGATCGAGTGAACCGCTCTACGGCGAGGGCCTGTTGACGGCAGCCGCCCGGGAGGCGACCGCCCCCGGACACACCTGTACCCCCTGCCTGCGCGGCAAGGGGTACAGGCCCGAAGCCATCCGCTCAGTCGATGCCGGGCAGAATGTGCGGCTCGGCGAGGTCGTCCTCGTAGCCAGCCAGCCGAATCGGGGCCGAACGGGCCCAGACTTCAAGGTTTCGCAGTTCATCAGGCCGGCCGGCCCGTTCGCCGCCGCGTTCCGACGGTCGCTGCTCGTGCTTCGATTTTTCAGGTGTCACCGCGCACTCCTCTGTGTCGCGAAACTGGGACAAGGGGGCAGTTCGGTCGCGGTGGCGCCGGTGCTCGGGCGGGACCGCAGCCTGGTTGCAGACGTTGTCCCAGGACGGCCAAGGGGGTTTCGTGGATCCCTTGGTGGCGTCCGTTCACCCCAGAGTAACCAAATGAGCGGGGCCCCGCTCGATGGGGCCTGTACGTCTACTCAATTCCGGCCAACGGCCTATCCGGTCAGCTTTGATGACAGAGTCGCCCCGCCGGGCCAGACACGCCATCGGGACGCATGTGGGCAGGCCGGAACAACAGGCCGCGGGGAAACCGGCGCTGGGCCGAACAGGTGAATACCGGCCTCCGGCCGCACGAGCGCGGGGCTCGGGCGCGGGCCTGGTCGAGGCGTCCGGGTCGAGGCGTCGGAGTCGAGGCATTCCGGGTCGAGGCGGACGCCCGTGGACGCGAGCACACCTGGGCGGACATACCTGGAGCCGGATACGCGAGGACGGCGGCACGAGGGCGCGCCGGGTGGGGCGCGCCGGCTCGTCCGCCGTCCGTGAAGCAGTCGCGGGCTACCAGTTCGCGGGAGCGTAGTCCTTGAGGAAGCAGCCGTAGAGGTCCTCGCCGGCCTCGCCGCGCACGACCGGGTCGTACACCCGGGCCGCGCCGTCGACCAGGTCGAGCGGAGCGTGGAAGCCCTCGTCGGCGAGGCGCAGCTTGTCGAAGTGCGGGCGCTCGTCGGTGATCCAGCCGGTGTCGACCGAGGTCATGAGGATGCCGTCGGTCTGGAACATCTCCTGGGCGCTGGTCCGCGTCACCATGTTGATCGCGGCCTTGGCCGCGTTGGTGTTCGGGTGCCCCGCGCCCTTGTAGCCGCGGCCGAAGACGCCCTCCATCGCCGAGACGTTGACGACGTAGGCGCGTCCGCTGGACGCCTTCTTGGCGGCCTCGGCCATCGCCGGCCGCAGCTTGCTGATCAGGATGAACGGCGCCGTGTAGTTGCACAGCTGGGTCTCGAGGAGCTCCACCGGGGAGATCTGCTCGATGGTCTGCACCCAGGTGTTGGTATCGACGACGTCCGGCACCAGGCCGCCCGCGTCGATGGCGCTGCCGTCGCGGTGCCGCTCGACGCTGGCGTTGCCCGCGACCAGCGCGAGGTCGGCGACCTGCTGCGCGTCGAGGCCGCTGACGCCTACGGGCAGCGCGGTCGTCCCGCCGAGCTCGCCGACCGCGCCGGAGTTGAAGGCGCCGATCACGTGGTGGGCGGGGAGCTCGCCGGCGGGCAGCGGGGCGCTCTCGCCCTCGACCAGGGCGGCGTAGGCGGAGGGCAGGCGGCGCACGGTCTGCGTCGCGTTGTTGATGAGGATGTCCAGCGGACCGTCCGCGGCGAGCTGGTCGGCCAGGGCGACGGCCTGCGCGGGGTCGCGCAGGTCGATGCCGACGACCTCGAGGCGGTGCATCCAGTCCGCCGAGTCCTCCATGGCCTTGAAGCGGCGGATGGCGTCCTTGGGGAATCGGGTCGTGATCGTGGTGTGGGCGCCGTCGCGCAGCAGCCGCAGCGCGATGTACATGCCGATCTTGGCCCGGCCGCCGGTGAGCAGCGCGCGCTTGCCCGCGAGGTCGGTGCGGGCGTCGCGCCGTGCCCGGTTCAGCGCCGCGCAGGCCTGGCACAGCTGGTGGTAGAAGAAGTCGACCTCGACGTACCGCGTCTTGCAGGTGTAGCAGGAGCGGGGGCGCTGGAGTATCCCGGCGATCTGGCCGGCCTCGGTGACGGAGGAGGGCAGGATGCCCTCGGTCTCGTCGTCGATCCGCTGCGCGGAGCCGGTCGCGGTGGCCTCGGTGACCGCCTTGTCGTGCGCGGTCTTGGCGGCGCGGCGCTCCTGGCGGCGGCGCTGCTTCACGGTGCGGTAGATGCCCGCGGTGGCCCGGCGGACGGTGATCGCGTCGGGGTGGTCGACGTCCAGCTTGTCGAGCTCTTCGAGCACGCTCAGGCAGACGGCAAGCCGATCGGGCTCGATGCCCGGTCCGTACACCAGGCTGTCCTCTGTCACCGTCATCGTCCCAGCCGTTCCTCTGCCACTCGTGCGCCGTCTTTACAAAAGCGCCACTTTACTGAGTGTTGAGGTGTGGACAAAATGCCGAACGTCACATCTGGGCCCGCGGGCGCCCGGCCCGGCGCCCGCACCCGGCGACCGACGCGGCCGGACGGCGTGCCGCGCCCCGGGGTGCGACGCCGCGCCGGCTAGGAGAAGAGGCCGGCGAGCCGGCTCGCCCAGGCCTCCGCGTTCTTGTCCGCGTCCGCGCCGGGGGCGAAGTCGTGGACGCTGACGCCGACGGGGGCGCCGAAGTGGTTCCGCCCGAAGATCCGGTACATCGCGTCGTCGGTGCGCAGCCCGACGAAGTAGGCGCTGCGATAGTCGACGACGGCCTCGACCGGACCCGCGCCGGGGAGGTCGACATGGACCGTCGTCCCCTCGGCCGCTCCCTCCGGCAGACCCAGGCCGCGGCTGACCGCCTCGAGGCCGTCCGGGGCCGTGGACGAAGCGGGGGCGTCGGCGCTCGCGAAGACGGCGGGCCGGCCCGAGAAGTGGGCGAGGTACTGGCGCAGGGTGTGCAGATAGAAGTCGGTGTGCTTGTTCGCGCCGTCGTACTGGTTGTCCCAGTCCTCGACGAGGATGCCGCTGTGCACATAGCGGACCCAGGAGCCGCCGCCCTCGCGGGGCTCGACGACGTAGTCCAGCTGGTTCATGGTCTGCTGGCTGATGCCCTCGACGTCCTCCGTGCGGCCGGTCAGCCGGCGCGGCGGGTCCCAGGCCGTGACGGTCCCGCCGAAGGGGGCCGCTCCCCCTTCGCGGGGCTCGTACTCCAGCGGCCACAGCCAGCCGGCCGTGCCCGTGGTGATCGCGTCCCACACCTGCTCCGGGCTCGCTTCGGTCTCGAACTCCCGGACGATCTCGAATTCCTTGGACATGACGTCTCCTGACGTTCAGGCGCCCTGCGGCGCGTCGACGGCGCCCCGGACGCCGGCGGGCGCGGCGGACGCACCCGGGCCGACGTCGCCCGGAGCCGGGGGGTTCTTGAGGGTCGGGTGGACGGCGACGACGATCCGGTGCTCCCGGCCGCCCTCGGCGTGCTCGTCGTGGTACTTCGCGATCAGGGCGCTCACGCCCTGGGTCAGCTCCTCCACGAAGGCGGCCCGGTCGGCGGCCGAGGCGAAGCGCACCTCGCCGTCGAGCGCGAAGGTCGCGAGCCGCTTGCGGGCCTTGGCGGCGCCGGTGATCAGCGCTCCTACGTCGCGCACGAGCCGCGCGGCGACCGCGAGCAGCCAGCGCGCGGAGAGCTGGTCGCGGAAGCGGGCCGGGTCGGGCTCGACGGCGGCCAGCGCGAGGGGCGAGATGACGTACGAGGCCGCGGTGGCCCGCATCAGCCGCTCGGTGACGTTGCCCTTCTTGCGCTCCCCGGCCAGCTCGACCAGGCCGTGCCGCTCCAGCGCTTTGAGGTGGTAGTTCACCTTCTGGCGGGGCAGCCCGACCCGGCCGGCGAGCATCGCCGCCGACGCGGGGCCCCCGGCGAGCTCGGCGAGCAGTCGCGAGCGCATGGGGTCCAGCGATACGGCGGCGGCCGCCGAGTCCTCGATCACGGTCACGTCCAGCATGGCTCCACGCTCTCACCGAAAACTTTTCTTGTCCAGACTCATTCTGTTGTCGGCGAGTCCTGGTCGGCGCGCCCCGGCCGCACAGGGCTCGCGATCCGGCCGGCCGACCGGCGACGATCGGCCACCTCTCGGCGATCAGTAATTGGCCGAATCCAGAGAGCGACCGCCGTACGAAATATTGGTAGAGACCTCTGGCAGTCGAGGCGCGTCACCGGCGGCCGCCTTCCCGCCCCCGACCTGGACGACAGCCCTCCGGGACCCTGTGGGACCACCCCTTCGGAGCCCCGAACCGCGCGGTGATCCGCTCACCGCTCATGACTGCACGGTGCATCCATTTCCCGCCAGGTTTCACAATGCCCTCACCTTTCAACCACTTCGCGCCTCACTATGTGATCGACAGAGCGGATCGTGTGGGGCGTCGTCGTCACGCGCCACCACCGCAGGGGGGAACGGGGCATGCCGGACGGGGGTCCGGCATGCCCCTTCGGGGAGGAACCATCACATGAGGCACACCGCCCGCACGGCTGCCTTGGCCACAGCCGGCGCACTGATCCTGGCGCTCGCGGCGCCGTCCGCGGGGGCCGCAGGCGCAGCCGCGGCGCCCGCGCCGCGGATCGATCTGAGAGTGCTGGTGGTGGACGACGGGGGTCCCGCCATCGCGGCGATCACCGCCGAACTCGACGGCGCGGGAACGCCGTACACCCGCGTCGACCTGCACAACGCGGGTCGCCCGCTGATCGACGCGGCCTTCCTCGCCGACACCGTCGACGGGCGTCCGCGCGCCAGGTTCCAGGCCGTCGTGCTGCCCAGCGACAGCCCGGCCGGCGTCGGCGCCTCGGAGCTGAACGCGCTGGCCTCGTACGAGAAGGCCTTCGCGATCCCGCAGGTCGACGCGTACACCTACGCCCGGCCCGAGGTGGGCCTCGACTACCCGTCCAACGGCGGGCACAGCGGCCCGCTGGACGGGGTGCGCGCCGAGGTGACGGCCGCGGGCAAGGCAGGCCCGTTCGGCTATCTCGACGGCCCCGTCCCCTTCGAGGACAACGCCCCGGGCGTCGACGAGAGCTACGCGCACCTCGCCAGGCCCGCCGCGGGCGCGGACTTCACCAGCTACGTCGACGCGCCGGCGCCGGGCTCGAACCAGCGCGGCTCCCTCGTCGGCGAGTACCGCCACGACGGCCGCCGCGAGCTCGTGGTGACCTTCGCCTACAACCAGCACCAGCGGCAGTTCCGGCTGCTCGCCCGCGGGATCGTCGACTGGATGACCCAGGGCGTCCGCCTCGGCGCGGCCCGCAACTACTTCGCCGTCCACGTCGACGACGTCCTCGCCGCCGACGACCGCTGGGACACCGTCCTCAACTGCACCCCGGGCGACGTGGACTGCGCCCCGGGACAGGGCGAGCCCGACCCGATCCGGATGACGGCGGCGGACGCGCGGCATGCGGCCCAGTGGTCCGCGGACAAGGGCGTCACCCTCGACATGGTCTACAACGGCGGCGGCAGCGAGCTGTTCAAGGAGGAGCACGGCGGCGCCGACCCGCTCGCCCAGCAGCTCATCGCCGACAGGAACAGCTACCGCTGGGTCAACCACACCTACAACCACCCCTTCCTCGGCTGCGTCCAGGACGTCAGCGCCGTGCCGTGGAGGTGCGCTGAGAACCCCGACGGCTCGGTGAAGTACGTCGGCCGCGCCGAGATATCCGCCCAGATCGGCGACAACCGCGCCTGGGGCCTGCGCGCCGGGCTCCCCCTGCGGCACGACGAGCTGGTCACCGGCGAGCACTCGGGGCTGAGGATCCTGCCGCAGCAGCCCGCCGACAACCCCCACCTCGCCCCCGCGCTCGGCGACAACGCCGTCGGCTGGCTCGGCTCGGACAGCTCCCGCGACCGCGCCCAGCGCCGCGTCGGCGCCGCCCTGACCGTGCCGCGCTACCCGATGAACGTCTTCTACAACGCGGGCCGCACCGCCGAGCAGATCGACGAGTACAACTGGATCTACACCCGCGCCGCCGACGGCGGCAGCGGCATCTGCGAGCGGGCGGCCGGCTCCACCTGCCTGCCCGGGCCGCTGGACGCGGTCACCGGGTACACGGACTACGTGGCGCCGCTGGAGGCCCGCATCGGGCTCGGCCATGTGCTGGCCAACGACCCGCGTCCGCACTTCATCCACCAGTCCAACCTCGCCGAGGACCGCATCGCCTACCCGGTGCTCGACCGGATCGTCGACGACTACGCGGCCCTGTACGCCGACAGCGCCCCGCTGGTGAACCTCCGTCAGCGCGACATCGGCGCGGAGCTGCGGGAGCGCGCCGCCTGGAGCGCCGCCGTCGCCGCGGGCCGGGTGACCGCGTACCGCATCGGCGACGCCGTCACCGTGCAGGCTCCCGCCGGGGTCAAGGTCAGCGCCACCATGCCGGCCGGCGCCCGCCAGAGGCTGCTGCTCGGCACTGCCGCGTTCGGCAGCCCGTACGCGGGGACCGTCTCCGGCTGGGTCGCCCCGGGCCTGCTCCAGGACCGGGTCGCCCTCACCCTGCCGAGCGCGCCGACCGGCGCCGGCCGCGCCGCGAAGGCCGCTCCCGTCGCGCCGCCGGCACCGCGGATGCCCGTGCCCGAGGGCGTGCGCAAGCGGGTCCCGTACGGCGTCACCGGCTGACGGCTCCCCGCCCGGGCAGCGTCGGCGACGGCCCACAGGGGCCCCCGACGCAACGCGCGACGCCCGGCGCGCTCTCTCGCTCGACGCGCCCTCGCCCGCCCGACCGGCCGGCGGGGCCGCCTCCTCCCTTCTCGCTCTCAGGGGATCAGTTCCACATGGAGTCACTCCGCGCGCCGCGGTCCGGCGCGCCTTTGGTCACCCTTCTCACCGAGGGGACATATCCGCACAGCCACGGCGGTGTGAGCGTGTGGTGCGACCAGCTCGTCACCGCAATGCCCGACGTCGACTTCGAGGTCATCGCGGTGACCGGCACCGGGCGGGAGCCCCTCGCCTGGGAGCTGCCCGCCCATGTCCGACCGCCCGTCACCGTCCCGATGTGGGGCCCCGATCCGGTCGGCGCCGCGCCGCGCGGCCGCCGGCTGCGGCAGCTGATGAGGACGTACGAGAGGTTCCTGACGGCGCTGCTCGACCCGGCGGGCGAGCAGCACTTCTCCGCCGCGCTGTACGAACTGGCGCACGCCGCCCGCGACGGACACCTCTCCCCCGCGCTGCGCTCCGACCGCGCCGTGCGCACCCTGGTCGGCGTCTGGAGCAGAAGCGATCTGCCGGTGCACGCGGCCCGGCCCACCCTGCACGACGCGCTCACCGCGACCGACCTGCTGGAGCACGCCCTGCGGCCGCTGGCCGCCGCGCCGCCGGAGCGCGGTGTGTCGCACGCGGTCAGCGGCGGCATCGCCGCCCTGCCGGGGCTCGCGGGCCGTCAGCTGCACGGGGTGCCGCTGCTGCTCACCGAGCACGGGGTCTATCTGCGCGAGCGCTACCTCGGCTACCGCACCGGCCCCTACCGCTGGCCGGTCAAGGCGCTGCTGCTCGGCTTCTTCCGGCTGCTCGCCGAGGAGACGTACCGCGTGGCCGCCCTGGTCACCCCCGGCAACCGCTACAACCGGCTGTGGGAGGAGCGCGGCGGGGCCGACCCGCGGCGGATCCGCACGGTCTACAACGGGGTCGACCCGGCGGCGTTCCCGCCCGCCGGGCCCGAGCCCGAGCAGCCGACGCTCAGCTGGGCGGGCCGGGTCGACCCGATCAAGGACCTGGAGAGTCTGATCCGGGCGTTCGCGCTGGTGCGCGCGGAGGAGCCGGCGGCGCGGCTGCGGCTCTTCGGCGGCACTCCGCGCGGCGGCGAGGCCTACCGGGAGCGGTGCGAGGCGCTCGCCGCCGAGCTCGGGCAGGCGGACGCGGTCACGTTCGAAGGGCGCATCGAGGACATCCGCGACGCGTACGCGGCCGGGAGCATCGTGATGCTCTCCTCCATCAGCGAGGGGTTTCCCTTCACTCTGATCGAGGCGATGTCCTGCGGACGCGCCACCGTCTCCACGGACGTCGGCGGGGTGCGGGAGGCCGTCGGGGACAGCGGGCTGGTCGTGCCGCCGAGGGAGCCGGAGGCGATGGCGCGGGCCGCGCTGGAGCTGCTGCGCGATCCGCGGCGCAGGGCGGCGATGGGCGAGGCGGCCCGGCTGCGGGTGATCGAGCAGTTCACGCTCCGCCAGACGGTGGACAGCTTCCGCTCGATCTACCTCGAACTCGCCCTGGGGACGGCGGAGTCGGCGGCCGATGCCTGGGCGAGGCCGCGGGCGGGGGTCGTCGTATGAGCGGCCCGCTCAGGCTCGTCCCCGGCGAGGGCGACTGCCTGCCGACGCTGCCCAGGCCGCGCGGCGGACCCCGCCGCAGGCCCAGCTGGGCGCACGACCCCATCGACGAGCTCGCCGAGCGGCTCGTCGAGCCGGTCGCCGCGGCCGTCCACCCCTACGAGGTGGCCGCGCTGCTGGAGTCGGACGGCCTGACCGGCGATCAGATCACCGAGCGCTACGCGCGTCCCGACCTGTTCACGCTGGCCGAGGACCTCTACGAGCGGGTGCCCCGGCACTACCCGGAGCCGCCGCCCGCGCCCGACCCCTGGCGGCCCGACCCGCTGCGCTGCGCGGTGCGGGGCCTGGTGTTCGCCCTGCCCGGGCTGGCGTATGTGCTGGCCGCCGGGGTGTGGCGGGGATCGGCCGACGTCACCGGGCTGATCGTCTGCGCGCTCGCGGCCTGGGCGTGGAACCAGGCGCTCGCCCACCGCGCGTATCTGCGGCTCGCCTCCGGCGGACCGGCCGCCGCGGGGCGGACGCTGCGCGTCGGCGCGCCGGTCGGCGCGCTGGGGGCGGCCGTCGTCGGGCTGGCCGTCTCCGGGCCGGGCGCGGGCGCTGCGTTCGCCGCCGGGCAGTCCTGCTACCTCGCCGCGGCGACCGTGCTGCTCGTCCTCGGCCGCGAGCGCGTCCTGCTGCTCAGCCTGTCGCCCGTCGCCGCGGGCGCCGCATCGCTCCTGGTGTGGCGCCCCTGGCCGCCGCTCGCCCTGGCGCTGCTCCTGGCGACGGCAGCGCTCGCCGTCGGCGCCGCGGGGCACGCCGTACGGACCGTGCTGAAGAAGCAGGGCGGCGCCGGCACGGCGCCGCCCCTGCTGCGCTCCCTGCCGTACGGGCTGTTCGGCCTCGCGGCGGGCGTGCTGGCGGCGCTGGCCGGGGCGCACGATCCGCGGTCGGTCGTCGTCCTGACGCTCAGCATGGGTTTCGCCGAGTGGCTGCTCTACCGCTACCGCTCGCTGGCCGTGGCCGCGCTGCGGTCCAGCGCCACCCCCCGGGGATTCGCCCTGCGGGCCGGGCGGACGCTGGCGCTCTGCCTCGGCGCGTATCTGGCGCCGCTCGCGCTGGGCGCGCTGGCCGCCGGCGCCGAGCCCGCGCCGGTGATCGGCCTGGGGGCGGTAGCTGGTTCACCGAGTCCCGGGCGCGCTCGTCCGCGCCGGGGTCGTCGGAGTCGGGCAGCTCGGGGTGCTTGAACAGCCCGGCGGCCACGTCGAT
>NZ_JBFAYB010000138.1:0-16019 GCF_040681075.1 Streptomyces sp. NPDC051907
CCTGGGGCGGGGGTGACGTGCCCTGTGCGGGCTGCCCGCGGGGCTCCGCCCCGGACCCCGCGCCTCAAACTCCCCCAGACTTCGTCCGGGGGGACCCCCACGAGGCTGAGGTGCGGCTCAGTCGCCGGTGGGGCTGAAGTGTTTGTCGGCCGAGCTGGAGTACCCATCGGTGCGCGCCAGCGAGGAGGCTCGGACGACCAGTTCTGGCTGGAGCACGATCTGTCGGTGTCGGTGGTCCGTCGCCCGGTCGCCCGTCTCCTCGACCAGCAGCTCGGCCGCGAGCCGGCCCATCCGTACCGCAGGCTGGCGCACGGAGGTGAGAGGCACCGCGGCCGCCGCAGCGAACTCGATGTCGTCGTAGCCGACCAGGCAGACGTCGTCCGGCACCCGGACCCCCGCCGCGAACAGCCCCTGCAGGACGCCGAGGGCCAGCAGGTCGTTCGCGCAGAACACCGCCGTGGGCCGCGGGGACATGCCCAGCAGCCGGGAGGCCGCGTCCCGTCCGGCCGCCGCGTCGAGCCGGCCGGTCTGGAGCACCCGCAGCCGGTCGGCCGGCAGTCCCGCGCCGGCCAGGGCGCGCAGCACGCCCGTACGCCGGTCCTGGCACTGCGCGAGCTCCAGCGGACCGCTGACGTACACGATGTCGCCGTGGCCCCGCTCCAGCAGATGACGCCCCGCCAGCTCGCCGCCGGCCACGTCGTCGACCGACACCGAGCACGCCTCGTCGACCGGCGCCAGCCGGTCCACATAGACGAACGGGATCTCCTGGCGGCGGAAGGACGCCAGGTTCCGTCCCGTGGCGTCGGCCGGCGTCACCAGCACCCCGCGCACCCGCTGCTCGCTGAACAGCCCCAGATACTCGGCCTCCTCCGCGGTGCTCTGCGCGCTGTTGCAGAGCATCACCCCGAGCCCGGCCGCCCGCGCCGTCCGCTCCGCGCCCGACGCCACGGCGACGAAGAAGGGGTTGGCCATGTCGAGGACGAGCAGCGCGATGATGCGGCTGCGGCCCGCGCGCAGCTGACGCGCGGACTCGCTGCGCACATAGCCCAGTCGGTCGATGGCGGACCGGACGCGCGCCCGGGTCGGCTCGGCCACCGCGTCGGGCCGGTTGATGACGTTCGACACCGTGCCGACCGACACCCCGGCCTCGCGGGCCACGTCCTTGATCCCCACCGCCGGCGCCATCAGACGGCGACCTCCACCAGCTCCAGCCCGCACAGATCGGCCACCGCGCGCAGGTCGGGCAGGAGACGGCCGGTGGCGAGCGCCCAGTGATGGCCCACTCCGCTGGCGCTCCACGCGTCGGTCCACTCGCCGGGGTCGCAGCCGAACTCGACGCGCGAGGTGGTGTTGCCGATCTCCAGATGCGGGCCGTCGACCACCGTGCCCTCGGCGGCCACCAGCCGGTACGCGCCCTGCCGGCTCTGTCCGAGGCCCAGCACGGTCACCGGACCGTGCCGTACGTCGAACTCCACCGAGACTCCCCAGCCGCGCTTGCCGTGGTAGACGCCGAGGCCGCGCAGCAGCGGCTTGCGCTCGCTGATCGCCGGGTGACCTGGGCCGTCGTGCCCCATCTCGACCGCTCCCGCGCGGAAGTCGAGGGCCTGGAGCTCGGTGAAGGAGCCGCCCGCGCCCAGCCGGTCGGCGATCAGCATGGCCAGCGAGGTACGCAGCTCGTACTCGCCGCAGGCCGGGATCCCGCGGCCGGTCAGCAGCGAGGCGCCGAGGATCATGCCCGCGCCGAGCCGTTCGTGGACCTCGCCGTCCAGACCGCGGTGGTAGTAGGCGAGCGAGTCCAGGTCGAAGTCGTCGACCAGCCGGTCGAGGCCTGCCGAGACCCGCGCCGCCCACGCCAGGTCCTCGGCCACCACCGAGTCCGCGAGGTCGAACGCGCCCCTGGCCTCGGCGAGCTTGGCCTCGACCTCCTTGTCCTGGACCTGCTCGACGCGCACCCTCAGATCGTCGAACTCCAGGACCTCCACATGGCCGCCGAGATTTCCCGGCACCATGGTCAGGTCCGTCGAGACGTCGTACATACCGGGGTAGAGATGCCCCATCAGCCCGTGCCGGCCGTTGCGCAGCACGGAGCGCACCCCGGCCGCCCGGATCCAGCGGCCGATCCTGCCCCAGGCCCGCTCGTCCTCCAGATGGCCCGAGACCGAGCGGAACGCGACGCCGACCCGTTCGAACGCGTTCGCCATCTCGGGCAGCGGGCAGGCGCCGCAGTACGCCAGCCAGTCCCCGGTGGAGAAGGACGCGTGGTCCATGGCCTCGCTCGGCTGAAGGTTGATCAGCAGCACCGGCGCGCCGCTGCGCTGCGCGATCGGGACCAGCATGGTGGCGGTCATATAGGTGGTGAGGAAGCCGACGATCAGATCGCAGTCGGCGGCCCGGAGCCGCTCGGCGGCCGCCGCCCCCTCATGGGCGTCCGAGACGAACCCGACGTCGACGACCTCGGCGTCGTACCGCCCCATCCGCTCGGCCACCCGGGCGGCGGAGCGCCGCAACTGGGGCAGCAGCTCGGGGAACTGGGGCCAGTACGCCCCCAGTCCGCCCGCGACGAGCCCGATCCTGGGCCTGCGGGCGAGGGCGGGGACGCGAGGGGCGGGGGTGACCGCTGTGCCGGCCGGCGCCGTCTGTGTGCTCATGGGACCTTCTCCCTCCCTGACGCGGTGAATGGTTTCAGTCGATTTTCCCGGAAGCTAGGCGCGTGGCCGGACCTCGTCAAGTCCCCTGGCACACCGCCCGCTCGGCCCCTTGACGGCTCCGGCGCCGCTGCTAGCTTCGATGAGGTGAATCGATTCACAGCGTTCCGTGCGACAGGGGAGGGCTGAGCATGCCGAGCCGAGCCGACGTCCAGGCCGTCAAGGCCGCCCTGAGCGCCCAGGCCGTCGAGACGGCCTCCTGGGCCTACGCCAACTCGGGCACCCGCTTCAAGGTGTTCGCCCAGCCCGGCGTCCCCCGCACCCCGCGGGAGAAGCTGGACGACGCCGCCCAGGTGCACCGCTGCACCGGCGCGGCCCCCACGGTCGCCCTGCACATCCCGTGGGACAAGGTCGACGACTACGCGGCGCTGGCCAAGCACGCCGAGGAGCGCGGGCTGCGGCTGGGCGCGATCAACTCCAACGTCTTCCAGGACGACGACTACCGGCTCGGCAGCGTCTGCCACCCCGATGCCGCGGTCCGCCGCAAGGCCCTGGACCATCTGCTGGAGTGCGTCGACATCATGGACGCCACCGGCTCCCGCGACCTCAAGCTCTGGTTCGCGGACGGCACGAACTACCCCGGCCAGGACGACATCAGGGCCCGCCAGGACCGGCTCGCCGAGGCGCTCGCCGTGGTCTACGAACGGCTCGGCGAGGGCCAGCGGATGCTCCTGGAGTACAAGCTGTTCGAGCCGGCCTTCTACGCCACCGACGTGCCGGACTGGGGCACGGCGTACGCGCACTGCCTCAGACTCGGCGACGGGGCGCAGGTCGTCGTGGACACCGGCCACCACGCGCCCGGCACGAACATCGAGTTCATCGTCGCCCTGCTGCTGCGGGAGGGCAGGCTCGGCGGCTTCGACTTCAACTCGCGCTTCTACGCCGACGACGACCTCATGGTCGGCGCCGCGGACCCGTTCCAGCTGTTCCGGATCATGTACGAGGTCGTCCGCGGCGGCGGACTCGGGCCGAAGACGGCCTTCATGCTCGACCAGTGCCACAACATCGAGCCGAAGATCCCCGCGATCATCCGCTCGGTGATGAACGTCCAGGAGGCCACCGCCAAGGCGCTCCTCGTCGACCGTCCGGCGCTCGAGGCCGCGCAGCTCTCCGGGGACGTGCTCGCCGCGAACGCGGCGCTGATGGACGCGTACGCCACCGACGTGCGGCCGCTGCTCGCCGAGGTCCGCGAGGAGCAGGGCATCGACCCCGACCCGATCGCCGCCTACCGCCGCTCCGGCTGGGCTCAGAAGATCGTCGAGGAGCGCGTGGGCGGAGCCCAGGCCGGATGGGGAGCGTGAGCCGGATGACGGAGCAGACGGCCGCGGAGGCACTGCTGGAGCGCTCGCACCGGCTCGGAGCGGACCGGCGCAACACCAACTACGCGGGCGGCAACGCCTCGGCGAAGGGCCTCGCCGTGGACCCGGTGACGGGCCGGGACGTCGAGCTGATGTGGGTCAAGGGCTCCGGCGGCGACCTCGGCGCCCTCACCGCCGACGGGCTCGCGGTGCTCCGCCTCGACCGGCTGCGGGCGCTCGCCGCGGTCTACCCGGGCGTCGAGCGCGAGGACGAGATGGTCGCCGCCCTCGACTACTGCCTGCACGGCAGGGGCGGCGCCGCCCCCTCCATCGACACCGCGATGCACGCGCTGGTGGACGCGGCGCACGTCGACCACCTCCACCCGGACGCCGGGATCGCGCTGGCCTGCGCGGCCGACGGCGAGGCGCTGACCAAGGAGTGCTACGGCGACCGCGTGGTGTGGGCGCCGTGGCGGCGGCCCGGCTTCCAGCTGGGACTGGACATCGCCGCCGTGCGCACGGCGCACCCGCAGGCGATCGGCTGCGTGCTGGGCGGCCACGGCATCACCGCGTGGGGCCGGACCTCGAAGGAGTGCGAGCGCAACTCGCTGCACATCGTCCGCACCGCGGAGGCGTTCCTCGCCGAGCGGGGCGGGCCGGAGCCCTTCGGGCCGGTGATCGAGGGCTACGAGCCCCTCCCGCGAGTCGAGCGCGCGGCGCGGGCCGCCGCGCTCGCGCCGGCGATCCGGGGCCTGGCCTCCCAGGACCGGCCGCAGATCGGCCACTTCACCGACGCGGCCGAGGTGCTGGACTTCCTCTCCCGCACGGAGCATCCGCGGCTGGCGGCGCTCGGCACCTCCTGCCCCGACCACTTCCTGCGCACGAAGGTACGGCCGCTGACCCTCGACCTGCCGCCGTCCGCCGCGCCGGCCGAGGCCGTCGCCCGGCTGGCGGAGCTGCACGCCGCATACCGGGCCGAGTACCGCGCGTACTACGAACGGCACGCCGACGAGCACACGCTCCCGATGCGCGGCGCGGACCCGGCGATCGTGCTGGTGCCGGGCGTGGGCATGTTCTCCTTCGGCAAGGACAAGCAGACCGCGCGGGTCGCCGGCGAGTTCTACGCGCACGCCGTCGAGGCGATGCGCGGCGCGGAGGCCGTCTCGTCGTACGCGCCGATCGAGGAGTCCGAGAAGTTCCGCATCGAGTACTGGGAGCTCGAGGAGGCCAAGCTGCGGCGGCAGCCGAAGCCCAAGGCCCTCGCGGGAAGGGTGGCGCTGGTGACCGGCGCGGCCTCCGGGATCGGACGGGCCGTCGCCCAGCGGCTCGCGGCCGAGGGCGCCTGCGTCGTCGTCGCCGACCGCTTCGCCGACGGCGCGCGGCGCGTGGCCGAGGAGCTGGGCGGACCCGACCGGGCGGTCGCCGTCACCGTGGACGTGACCAGCGAGGCGCAGATCGCGGACGCCTTCGCCGCCGCCCATCTCGCCTTCGGCGGCGTGGACCTGGTCGTCAACAACGCCGGGATCTCCCTGTCCAAGCCGCTCCTGGAGACCACCGCCGAGGACTGGGACCTCCAGCACGACATCATGGCGCGCGGCTCGTTCCTGGTCTCGCGGGAGGCGGCGCGCACGATGACCGCCCAGCGGACCGGCGGGGACATCGTCTACATCGCCTCCAAGAACGGTGTGTTCGCCGGACCCCACAACATCGCCTACGGCGCGGCCAAGGCGGACCAGGCGCACCAAGTGCGGCTATTGGCCGTGGAGCTGGGGGAGCTGGGCATCCGCGTCAACGGCGTCAACCCGGACGGCGTGGTGCGCGGATCGGGCATCTTCGCCGGCGGCTGGGGCGCGCAGCGGGCGGCGGTGTACGGGGTGGAGGAGGAGCGGCTCGGTGAGTTCTACGCCCAGCGCACCCTGCTCAAACGGGAGGTGCTCCCCGAGCATGTCGCCAACGCCGTCTATGTGCTGACCTGCGGCGAGCTCTCGCACACCACCGGGCTCCACATCCCCGTGGACGCGGGCGTCGCAGCGGCGTTCCTGCGGTGAGGGCCGCCCGCGCCCGCTGCTTCGCCGCCGTGGACCTCGGCGCGTCCAGCGGGCGGGTGATGCTCGGCCGGGTGGGCCCCGGCGTACTGGAGCTGACCGAGGTCCACCGCTTCCCCAACCGCCCTGTCCGGACGGGATCCACCCTCCACTGGGACGTCCTCGCCCTGTACCGGGGCGTGCTGGACGGACTGCGCGCCGCGGGCGCCGCGGCCGACGGGCAGCTCGCGGGCGTCGGCGTCGACGGCTGGGGCGTCGACTACGGCCTGCTGGACCGCGCCGGCGCGCTCCTGGGCAACCCCGTCCACTACCGGGACGGCCGCACCGAAGGCGTCCCGCAGAAAGTCGCGGCCCTGCTGCCGCCCGCCGAGCTGTACGCGGCGACCGGGCTGCAGCAGCTTCCGATCAACACCCTCTACCAGCTCGTCGCCGCCCAGGGCAGCCCCCAGCTCGCGGCCGCCCAGACGCTGTTGCTGATCCCCGACCTCGTCGCGTACTGGCTGACCGGCCGCGCCGGGACGGAGCTCACCAACGCCTCCACGACCCAGCTGATCGACCCCCGCACCCGCGCCTGGTCGCCCGTCGTCGCCGCACGGCTGGGCATCGACCTCGCGCTCTTCCCCCCGCTGCGCTCGCCGGGCGACCCGGCGGGCGTGCTGCGGCCCGAGGTGCTGGCCGAGACGGGGCTGCCCGGTCCGGTGCCGGTGACCGCCGTCGGCTCCCACGACACCGCCTCCGCCGTCGTCGGCGTGCCCGCCGAGGGCGACGACTTCGCCTACGTCTCCAGCGGCACCTGGTCGCTCGCCGGACTCGAGCTCCCCGAGCCGATCGTCGACGAGGCCGGCCGGCGCGCCCAGTTCGCCAACGAGCTGGGCGTCGACGGCACGGTCCGCTGGCTGCGCTCCATCATGGGCCTGTGGCTGCTCCAGGAGTGCCTGCGCACCTGGCAGGCCGAAGGCCGCCCGCAGGAACTCGACGCCCTGCTGCGAGCCGCGGCCGACGCGCCCGCCCTGCGCAGCGTGGTCGACGCGAGCGATCCCGCGTTCCTCGCCCCCGACGACATGCCCCGCCGGATCGCCGCCGCCTGCCTGCGCGCCGGCCAGCCGGCGCCCCGGACGCAGGCGGAGACCGCCCGCTGCGTCCTGGACTCCCTCGCCCTGGCGCACCGGCGGGCCGTCGAGGACGCCCGGCGGCTGTCCGGGCGCGCCGTCTCCACGGTCCACCTCGTCGGCGGCGGCGCCCACAACCCGCTGCTCTGCCGGCTCACCGCGGACGCCACCGCCCTGCCGGTCGTCGCCGGCCCGACGGAGGCGGCGGCGCTGGGCAACGTGCTCGTCCAGGCCCGCGCGGCGGGCGCGCTCGACGGCGGGCTGCCCGAACTGCGCGCCCTGCTGCGCGCCACCCAGCCGCTGCGCCGGTACGAGCCCTCGGGCGACGAGAGCGCGTGGGCTAGAGCGGAAGCGCGCACACCGCGGCGGGGAAGCTGAACGGATCGCCGGCGGAGCGCAGTTCGCCCGTGTCGTGGTCGACGTGGAAGACCGTCACCGTCCCCGACCGCTGGTTCGCCGCGAACAGCAGGTTCTGGGTGGGCGAGAAGGCGATGTGCCGGGGGAAGTCGCCGCCCACGGGCACCGTGTCCAGCAGCCGCAGCCGGGCCCCGTCGCCCTCGATCGCGTACCGGGTCAGGCTGTTGTGGCCGCGGTTGGCGAGGTAGGCGAACGCGCCGCCGCGGGTGACGACCAGCTGCGCCGGATAGCTGGCGCCGGGCCCCGTGCCGGTGGGCTGCGGGTCGCCGGGCGTCAGCGTGCCGCTGGCCGGGTCGTAGGCGCAGACGACCACCGTGTCGTCCTGCTCGTTGGCGAGATAGGCGTAGCGCCCCGACGGATGGAAGGTCAGCTGCCGCGGTCCCGCGCCCGGCTTCAGCACCGCGTACGAGACCAGGGCGAGCGTCCCGCGCTCGACGTCGAGCCGGTAGGTGTAGACGGCGTCGGCGCCGAGGTCCACGGCCAGCACATGGCCGCCGTCCGGGCTGGCGACGATCTGGTGGGCGTGCGGGCCGTCCTGCCCGGGGCCGGGCGGCGGGTCGGAGTGGACGACCAGGGCCGTGCGCGCGCCCAGGGCGCCTGAGGGCTCGATGGGGTGCACGGCCACGCTGCCGGAGAGGTAGTTCGCGCTCAGCAGCCAGCGGCCGCTGCGGTGCACGGACAGATGGCAGGGGCCGCCGCCCCCGGTGGTGCGGGCGCCCAGCACCCGGTGACGGCCCTCGGGGGAGAGCCGGATCGCGGTCACCTCGCCCTCCGGCCGCTCGTTCACCGCGTACAGGGTGCGGCTGGAGGGGTGCAGGGCGAGGAAGGACGGGTCGTCGACGCCGGTGATGCTGCCAGTGCGGGTGATCTTGCCGGTGGTGTCGTCGTACGAGGCGAGGCCGATCCCGTCGCCGCCGCCCGGCGCCGAGGTGTACGTCCCGAGGAACAGCGGACGCAGCCTGCGGGGACGGGCGTGCGCCGCCCCGGGAGCCGCGGCGGTCGCCGCTGCCGCCGCCGCGGCGGCGATGAACGCCCGCCGGCCGGCCCCGCCCGCCGGCCCGGCGTCCGTCGGTTGTGACGTGCTGGTCATGGGATGCACCTCGGATTCGATTGTGGGGGCGATGTGCGGCGCCGGCACCCCGTGTCGGCAGTCGGGTCAGGCCAGGGCGATCGGGCACGCCTCGACGCGCCGGCCGGCGGAGCGGGGCGGGGGACGCACCGGCGGGACGACGGCCGTCCGGGCGCGGTCCGTCCCTTCCGAGGCCGCGGCGGGGGCGGCCGGCGCGCGCGGGGGCGGGGCAGGCGGGCCGGCAGGGGCGCCGCGCGAGGGGCAACTGGCCCTGCCGGTCGGGGGAGTTGAGCCGGTCGCCATCGGGGCCGCCTTTCGAAATCCCGGACACGGAGGACTGGACCACTGGCTGACATCGTTGTCAATAGGAGGCGACCATACTCCTCGAAATGCCCGGCCGGGGCGGTTTCGTCGCGACGCGTCGCGCCGGTCACGGGGTTCGCGGTGGAGGGCCCCTGGAGCCGTCGGCGCGCGGCGCGTCCCGCGACTCCGGCCGGCGAGTCGCTCCCCATGGCCGCCGCGATTCGCGCCCGCCGCCCGCCGCGGTGCGCGACGTCCGGCCGGTCCCGCTCTGGGTCTTCGGTGTTCGTGCCCCCGCTTCCGCTCGGTCGTCGCAGTCGGCTCAGAACGGACCAATTCCGGTATATCGCCGATGAGAAGAGAACCCGTGTGAAGATCTCGCGGAGAAAGGCAATTGCCAGAGCCAAACTCGCGGCGAGCTATTTGAAAGCCGAACGGAAGCCGGGCGTCCGGGTATCGATTGGGCCGGGCCCGCAATGCCGCGGCCCGGGGAGCGGCGAACCGCCCGCTCCGGCCGATGAGTTTCGATGCGACTTGATGATGAGTAGGGTGTGCCTCCTGCGAGTGGATCTATGGACTGACCCCGGCTCAATTTCATCTGGCCGGAACGTGTGTATGGGTAAGACATCAGCAGGATCGGGAGGGGATCGTGACCGCTGGCTCCTTTGAGGGGCACTACGTGTGGCATCCGGCGGCCGATGATCGCCAGTTGGCGCGAGCGTGCATCGATGTGAAGGCCGGGCGGTATCTGAGCGCACACGACGCCCTCAAGGAGACGCGCGGGGATTTCGAAGTGCGGGCCCATCGCTCGCTGGTACTGGCCTCCGAGGCCGCGGACTCCGACCTCGCCGAGCGCTGGCTGGCCGAGGAGCCGAGTCCGGAGTCGGCCCTGCTGTGGGCGCGCGTGGCGATGCTCCGGGCCCTGCGGATGGCCGACGCCCAGGACTCCAGGGCGGGCACGCTCGTGAGCATCGCGCAGGCCGCCGCCGAGCGCGCGGCCCAGATGCTCCCCGACGACCCCACCCCCTGGGTCGCCCAACTGGCGCTGGCCCGGCTGCGGCGGCCCCGCGACCCCGCCCCGCAGGGCCTGCTCACCGCGCCGCCCGGACCCTGGTACCTCTTCGGGCACATCCTGCGGCTCGACCCCTTGCACCGCGAGGCCCACCACCGGTTCCTGGCCTTCTTCTTCACCCGTCACGGCGGGTCGGCGAGCGCGCGCTGGGACGTCGCCTCCTTCCTCAGCCACCGGGCCCCGGCCACCTCGCCGCTGCGGCTGCTGCCGCTGGTCGCGCTGGTCGAGGACTACGACCCCTCGGCCCTGCTGGCGGACCGGACCTGGGAGCAGCCCCAGTGGCTGGCCACGGCCACCGGGAACTACAACAACTGGTTCCCCCAGGTGGCCGGCTACCGCTTCACGCCCGTGCTCGACCTCTCGTATCTGGCACACGCCCTGTTCATGGCGAAGCGCGAATTCGAGGCGCGCGAAGTCCTCACCGCGATGGGCCCTTTCGCCTCGCGCATGCCCTGGAGCGTGTTCGGCGCCCCCGAGGAGCAGTTGAACAGAGCCAGACGCTCATGCGGCCTCCCCGTCCCCAGCGCGGCCTGAACGCCCCTTACGCATTCGCCCCGCGCGCCCCCGACAATGTCCCCGACCGCTCAAACCCCCCGGAAAGGCAGAGGTTGTGTCCGAGCGTACGTCCCTGTCCCGCTCGAAAACTCGGCAACAGGCATCGCCTATCACTCTCGACGACGATGCGACGCTGCACGCCATGGGATACCCGCGGAAACTCACCCGTAGATTCCGCGCATTCGACAATTTCGCGATCTCCTTCACCATCATCAACATCATCTCCGGCATCTTCTCCGCCTTCGGGTTCGGAATGGGCGCCGGCGGGCCGCGGATCCTCATATTCGGCTGGATCGGCGTCTCCATCATGGTGTTATTCGTCGGCGCGGCGATGGGCGAGATAGCCTCGGCCTATCCGACCAGCGGCGCCCTCTACTTCTCGGCCGGCAAGCTCGCCAAACGGCACCGCGGCGCCTGGTCCTGGTACACCGGCTGGCTGAACTTCGTGGGCCAGGTCGGCGGCACGGCCGCCACCGGCTGGGCGGCCGCCACCTTCATCCAGGCATTCATCTCCATGCAGTGGGCCGACTACGAGGTCACCGGCCAGCGCACCGTCCTGATCACCGCGGTGATCCTGCTGGTCCAGGCGCTCGCCAACACCTACACCGTGCAGCTCGTCGCCGTCCTGAACCGCATCTCCGTGTGGTGGCTGCTGATCGGCATGATGGTGATCGTCGCGACACTGACGGTGATCCCCTCGCACCACCAGCCCGTCTCGTTCGCCACGCACTTCGTGAACAACACCGGGTTCACCAGCGGTCTGTACGCCGGATTGCTGGGCCTGCTCGTCACCAGCTGGACCTTCACCGGCTTCGACGGCAGTTTCCACATGTCCGAAGAGACCGTGAAGGCGACGGTCAACACGCCCAAGGGCATCATGCGCGCGATCGGCTACTCCGCGATCGCCGGACTCATCCTCATGCTCGCACTGGTGTATGCGATCCGCGATTATGCGGCTACAGCGAGTTCGTCCGCGCCGCCCGTGCAGATTCTCATCGACGCGCTCGGCGCGAGCACCGCGAAGCTCCTGCTGCTCGTTGTGATCGGAGCGATGCTCTTCTGCGGACTCGCCAACATGACCAGCAATACCCGGCAGATCTTCGCGTTCTCGCGCGACGGGGCGATGCCGGGATCGCGCTGGTGGCATTCCGTCTCGCTGCGAACCCGCACGCCCGTCAAGGCCGTTTGGCTCGCCGCCGCCTGCCCGCTGGTGCTGGTCATTCCGGGCTGGTGGTCCCACACCGCCTTCACCGCCATTGTCAGCGTCAATGTCGTCGGTCTCTACCTCGCCTATGGCGTGCCGATTTACCTGCGGCTGCGGCTGGACGACTTCGAGCCCGGCCCGTGGAACCTGGGCCGCTGGGGCAAGCCGGTCGCCGCGGTCGCCGTGGTCTGGATCGTCGTCAGCAGCGTGCTGTTCATGCTGCCCCACACCTCGCCGATCACCGCCACGTCGCTCAACTACGCCCCCATCGCGCTGGGGGCGGTGCTGCTCATCGCCACCGTATGGTGGTTCGCCACGGCCCGGCGGCGCTTCCAGGGGCCGGTCAGCTACGGCAGCCCCGACGAGGTCGCCGCGATGGACCTCATCTGAGGAGCGCTCCGGCGACCGGAGAAGCCTGACGAGACGTCACCAGGCCTGACACCAGGCCTGACACCAGGCCTGACGAGGGCTGAAGCAGACAAGGAGCCTCGGCAGGGGCGGTGTGGCCGCCTTCCACCCGCCGCCCCCCGCCGGGGCTCCCCCCACCGAACTCATCACACACGCGGTCGCTGCCAGGCCGCCGAAGGACCGCAATGTTCAACCCCTACGGCGTTCATGTGCTCGAAGTCCAGGCCGAGCAGCGACGGGCACGGCTCCGGATCCTGCTCGAGACCGCCGACGGCGATGCCTCCGACGGCGAGAGCGACGGCGAGAGCGGCGGCGAGAGCGGCGAGGACACGGGCGCCGAGTGCCCGGACCGCGCGGCCGGCCTGCCGGACGACCCGAGCTTCTTCTTCGACCTGCTGTGGGAGTCCGCCGACGCCCGCCGGGGCAGCCCGCTGACAGACGTCGTCACACCGCAGGAGATACGCGACCCGGCCTGGGCGCAGGCGCACGCCCACCGCTTCGTGGAACGCGTCGTCCGACGCGGCACGCCCGAGCGCGCGGGCCGCGGCGCGGCGCGGGGGACCGTCCACGTCGACTACGACTTATGGGTCACCGACGCCCGATGGCTGAACTCCCTGACTCCCGGCGGTTGCCGGCGGACCGGCGCCGTCGCGGGCCACGCCGACCGGCGCGGACCCGACGACCCGAGCCTGCCCGACCTGCGGCGGCCCGTGGCGGGCCTGCGCCCCTTCGGCGGCGCGGAGTACGTCTTCGCGATCGGCATGGCCTTCTCCGACGACGGCCGCTACTTCGCCTGCACCGACATCGACGGCGAGACCGTCGTGTACGACGCCCACGACTGGTCCGTTCGCGCCCGCCCCGCCTCCCGGCCCTGGCACGACACGCCCCGGCCGATGTGGGTCCCCGGAGCGCATGTCCTCACCCTCCACGACGGCGCCGCCCCCTCGTCCCAGTGGGCGTACGACGTCGACGCGCTCGCCGAGGTCCAGGCGCCCTGCCAGAGCGGGCGCGCACGCTCTCTGAGCGGACGCCACCGGGTCGAGTACGGCCGGGACGACTGCGTGACCTTCGTCGCCGGGCCCGGCGAGGGGAGCGACCGGGAGGTGAGGATCGGCGAACACCCCGCGCCCGGGCTGGAGTTCACCGTCGAGTCCGCCGCGTTCACGGCCGACGAGACCCGGCTGTACGTCGGCAACCACACCGACGTCTTCGTCCTCGACCCGGCCGCCGGCCGCGGAGCGGAGTCCGTCGCCCTGGCGGCGCCCCCGGTCACCCGGGTGAAGGGGGTGGCCGTCAGCCCCGACGGCGCGTACCTGGCCCTCGCCTGCACGGCGCAGGCCGACGCCGCCCTGGGCGACGAGATCCGGCTGATCCGCCTCGCCGACGGCGAAGTCCTCGTCCGCTACCGGCCCGAGGCCGTCGCCCGCGGACTCCTCTGGTCGCCCGACGGCAGCCTGCTCGCCGCCCATCTCGTCGCCAAGCGGCCCGGTGCGAGCGAGCCGGGCGGAGACCGGCCGCCCCTCCAGCTGACCCCCGAGGCCCTCACCGACGACGAGGGCGGCGAGATACGGGTCTTCCAGGTCGGTCTGACGCCCGAGTCCCTGGAGGCGCCGTACGTCCAGGCGGCGGCCGGCGAGGACCGCTCGACGGCCGGGCCCGCGGCGTTCGGCCTGGGCCGGCTGCGCCAGGAGCGCGGCGAGTCGGCGGGAGCGGCCGAGGCGTACCGCAGGGCCTACGACATCGGCTGCGACGAGATCCGGGCCAAGGCGATGCTCTACCTCGGCGACCTCCACGCGGCCCAGAACGACGTCGCCCGGGCCGTGGAGGCGTACGAGCTGGCGGCCGCCTCGGCCGAGGATCCGTACGGGCCCCGGGCGGCCCTGCGGCTGGGCGTGCTCCTGCAGTCCGCCGGACGGGCGGGCGAGGCCCAGGAGGCGTATGCGCGCGCCCTGTCCACGGCCGACCCCGAGACGACCCGCGAGGCCCGTCGACTGGCCGGAACGGAGACGACCGCCGAACGCGCCTTCCGGCTCGCCCGGGACGGCGACCGCGACGCCGCGCGGCGGACGACGGCGCGGGACTACGGCTCGGCCGCCGTCGCCGTGTTCGCACTCGCGCTGCTCGACGGAGAGCGGGCCGCCGCTGCGGAGCTGCTCGGACAGCTCGCCCGCCCCGACGCCTCGAGCGCGGCCCGGCTCTGCCTCGACCTCGCGGGCGTCCACCGGCGCGAGTCGCGCCCGCAGGCCGCCGAGGCGATGCTCGAACTGGCCGTGGCGAGCGGCGCGGCCGTGTCCGCCTACCGGGACGCGCACGACGACGGTGCCGCGGGCGGCTCCGCCGACGCGGTGGGGGAGAGCCTGCTGCGGCTGCTCGCCGACCGCGGCTGCCTCCGCGAGATCGCGGCCGTCGCCGAGCTGGCCGCACCGGCCCGTCCCGCCGTCGCCTCCCTCGGGTTCCGGCTGCTCGCCGAAGAGGCCCTGGACCGGCAGGATCTGGCCGCGGCGGCCGACTGGTTCCAGCGGTGCGCGGCGGTCCCCGATCCGCGGCAGGCGCCGAAGGCGCTGTGGAACCTGGGGCTGGTGCGCCAGAAGCTGGGCGAGCTGACGGCCGCTCAGGAGGCCTTCGCCCGCGCGGAGGAGGCGGAGAGCGCCCGGGCGGGCCATGCGGCCGCCGCGCGCGCCGCCCGCCGTCTCGCGGAGCTCGCCGACGACCGGGGCGACCGGGCCGCAGCCGTCGCGGCCTGGGCGCGTGCCGCGTACCGCACCTGCCTGGACGAGATCCCCGACGACGACGCCGAGGCCGCCTGGTCCGTGGTCGCGCTGGGCGACCTGCTCGCCGAGACCGGCGACGCGGTGGCCGCCTGCGCGGCCTACGAACTGATCGGCCGGACAGCGGAGCTGGGCGCGGCGGGCGTCGCCGACCTGCGCCGACAGCGTCTGCTGGCGACGTACGACCCGGCCGCCGCACACGAGTTGCTGCTGCGGATGGCGGCCGACGCCCGGCATCTGTTCCGCGACCGGGCCAGGTTCCTGCTCGGAGCCGTCCCGCACGAGGAGTACGGCGACCTCGAACGCGCCGTGTGCGAGCACCGCGGCGCCCGGACCGACACGGACTCCTGGGCGCCCTTCCACTACGCGCGCCTCATCGGGCGCAAAGGCCACCAGGAGCAGGCGCGTCGGCTGCTGCGGCGGGTCGCCGAGACCTCGGGCGAGGGCGCGGCCGAGGCCGCCGTGGCCCTCGGCTTCGAGGCGCGCGAGGAGGGCGACGAGGCCGAGGCCCGGCGGCAGTGGCTGCGGGCGGCCAAGGCCGGGTACGCGAAGACGGCGCACAGCGCGGCCATGAGCCTCGGCGCCCTGGCCAAGGAGGCCCGCGACATGCCCGGGACCCTGCGGTGGCTGGAGCCGATCGCGGACTCCGGCCACGACGAGGCCCCGCTGGCCGCGGCCCATATCGCGGAGCTCTCCTACTGGACGGGCCAGAGCGAGCTGGCGGTGCGCTGGTACCGGCGCGCCCTGGGCGGCACGGACGACCCCGAGCTGGTCGGGGAGGCCGCGTACCGGATGGCCGAGATCGCCCACGAGCGGGGAGAGGACGCGTCCGCGCGCGAGCTGCTCCGCCGGGCGGTGGAGGCCGGCGACCCGTCCTTCGCCAAACAGGCGACCGCGCTGCTGGCCGAGCTGTGAGCAGACCCGTCCGCGGCGGCGCCCACCAACTGCGCACCCCTGCGACCAGGGGCCACGACCAGCCCGGCCGCCGTCCACCGCGCGTGGGGTCAGGGCCAGTTGACGGTCACACCGCACGCGCCGTGGCGGCGGTCCCCGGCCGCGGCGAGGCCGC
>NZ_JBFAYB010000139.1:0-15523 GCF_040681075.1 Streptomyces sp. NPDC051907
GCGGGCGCCCCCCCCCGGCCCCCTACCTCCTCTCTGCCCGGCGCGGGGGGGGGGCCTTGCCGGGGGGGGGGGCCCGGCCCCCCGGCGGGCCCCCCGCCGGTCTGTCCCGTCCCGGCGAAGACGGATCAACGACGACCTGAACTGACCTTCACCGCGCGGCGCTGCGGCCAGCAGAGTGCGAAGCACACCCCAACACCGCTCACCAGCAGCGCTGATGGCCTGGCCGTAGCACCACCGAAGAACTCCATGTGGCCCCCCGACGGCGCGTGCACCACCACCTCGGAGGAATCATGAGCGATCTCTCGCGATGCGGGCATCTCGCCGTCGCTCTGGCCGCGTGTCTGGGCCTCTTGTCCGCCTGTGCGCCAGGGGGCGAAGCCGACAGGTCGCCCGACTCCAAGGACTCGGGTCCCCTCTCCACGGACCCGGCCCAGGCGGGCAAGGTCACGCTCACCGTCTGGGACCAGAACATCGATCCCGGCATCGACGCCTCCACGGAGCGGCTCAACGAGGCGTTCATGCGGAAGTACCCGAACGTCACGGTCAAGCGGGTCTCCCGGTCGTTCAACGACCTCAAGGCGACGATCAAGCTCGCGCTGACGTCCGGCAACCCGCCCGACGTCATCCAGGCCAACCAGGGCTACCCCGACATGGGCGCCTTCGTGAAGGCCGATCTGCTCCGGCCCGTCGCCAGGTACGCACAGGTCTACGGCTGGGACAAGGCCTATCCGCGGCAACTTCTGGACCTCAACCGCTTCTCCGCCGACGGCCGCACCTGGAAGACCGGCGAGCTCTTCGGGGTCTCGCAGACCGGGGAGATCGTCGGCGTCTACTACAACAAGGCCAAGCTGAAGGCCCTGGGGGTGGCCGCCCCCACCACGCTGTCCGAGTTCGAGGCGGCTCTGGGCAAGGCCAAGGCGGCGGACGAACTGCCTCTGGCCTTCGGCAACTCCAACAAGAGCTCCGCCATTCAGCTTTTCGGCGTCGTCCAGGCCGTCGAGGCGGGCAAGCAGGAGGTGCGCGATCTGGTCTTCGGCCAGGGCGATGCGCGGTGGACCGGCGACGGTCTGGTGCGCAGTGCCGAACGGCTGCGGGGATGGGTCGAGAAGGGCTATCTCAGCCGCGGGTTCAACGGGCTGAGCGCGGAGCAGGCCGCGATCGACTTCGCGGAGGGCGAGTCGGCCTTCCTCGTCGACGGCACCTGGCAGGCGGCGCGGCTGGCGCAGAAGATGGGGGCCGGCAAGGTCGGCTTCACCGCCCTGTCGCCGACCCCGGACGCCAGCCCCGTCACCCAGGGCGGGCAGGGCCTGGCCTGGGCAGTCACCTCGAAGTCCGCACACCCGGACGTGGCCGCCGCGTACATCGACTTCCTCGTCGACGAGCAGGGCATGCGGACCGTCGCCGAGTTGGGCAGTCTGCCGGCGCTGCCGCCCTCGTCCCACCGGCCCGCCGCGGGCACCGTCGACGCCGATCTGCTGGCCGAGTGGCGCGAGGTGAGCGAGCGGGACGGGCTCGTGCCGTACCTCGACTACACCACGCCGACGTTCTACGACACGCTGACCGCCGCCTTGCAGGAGATGCTCGCCGGCCGCCAGCCCCCGGAGAAGTTCGGCCGGACGCTGGAGGCGGACGCCGCGGCCTTCCGCAAGAGCCGGTAGCCGGGCCCGCCGTGACCGGCACAGACCCGCTCACTCCCGCGTCCCTACAGAGGCAGAGGCAGAGGCAGAGGCAGAGGCAGAGGCAGACGCAGAAGACGAAGCAGACGCAGACGCAGAAGCCCGGCCGGGCGCGCACGCCGTACGGTCCGACGCGGCGGCCGGTCCAGTGGACCGGCTACCTCTACGCCCTGCCCGCCCTGATCGTCCTCGTGCTCTTCCTGCTGATTCCGCTCGGACGGCTCGTACAGATCTCGCTCTACCACTGGGACGGTCTGTCCCCCTCCACCTGGGCGGGGCTGTCCAACTACGCGGATATCGCGGCCGACTCGGAGCTGAGAGCCGCCTTCGCCCACTCCTTCGTTCTGATCTTCTTCTACGCGGTGGTCCCCATCGTGGTGGCCCTCGCACTCGCCGCGGCGATGACCCGCGCCGCCAGACTCCGCGGAGTCTCCGTCTTCCGCACCCTCCTCTTCCTGCCCCAGGTGGTCGCGACGGTGGTCGTGGCCGCGGCGTGGCGGGCCGTGTACGCCCCCGACGGCGTGCTCAACAGCCTGCTCGCCGGCCTCGGCCTGCCCGTCCAGGACCGGGCCTGGCTGGGAGACTTCGGCACCGCGCTGCCCGCCGTGGGTCTGATCGGGACCTGGCTGGAGGTCGGCCTCTGCCTCGTCCTGTTCCTCTCGGGGATCGGCCAGATACCCCGGGAGCTGTACGAAGCCGCGAGGGTCGACGGCGCGGGACCGGTCCGCGAGTTCCTCGCCGTCACCCTGCCCGGTCTGCGGGGGCATATCGCCGTGGCGCTGACCCTCACGGTCATCGCCGCGCTGCGCACGTTCGACCTCGTATACGTGACCACGCGCGGCGGCCCGGGCAACGCCACCAGCGTCCCCGCGATCACCGTGTACAACCGCGCGTTCAACACCGGGCAGGTCGGATCGGCGTGCGCCGTCGCCGTGGTGCTCACGCTGGTGATCCTCGCCGTCACCTATCTCATCACCAGGCTCCAGCCCGAGGAGGCCGACCGATGATCAACCGGCGGGAGATCGTGGTCACCTACGTGATCCTCACGGCCTTCGCGGTGCTGGCGCTCCTGCCGCTGGCCGGCGTACTGACCTCCGCGCTGTCCGCGCAGGGGGAGACCTCGGCCTCCTTCACCTGGCCGGAAAGACCGCACTGGGGCAACTTCTCGCAGGCCTGGCGCCAGGGCGACTTCGCCTCGTATCTCGGCTCGAGCGCGCTCGTGGCGGTGAGCGTCGTCGTGCTCACCGGGGTCCTCGCGATCCTGGCGGGGTACTCGTTCGCGTACTTCTCCTACCCGGGCCGCTCACTGCTGTTCTACGTCACCCTGATCGGGCTCATGGTTCCCACCGAGGCGTTCGTCATCCCGCTGTACTTCGAGCTGCGCGACCTCCAGCTCACCGACACCTACTGGGCTCTGATCCTTCCCCAGACCGCCCAGTCGCTGGCCTTCGGCACCTTCTGGATGCGCAACTTCTTCCGCTCGGTGCCGCGCAGCGTCGTCGAGGCGGCGAGACTCGACGGCGCGTCGAGCTGGCAGGTGCTGTGGCGCATCCTGGTGCCGGCCAGCCGCCCGGCGCTGCTGACGATGACCATGCTGGTCTTCATGTGGACCTGGAACGAGTTCCTCCTGCCGCTCGTCATGATCACCGACGAGAGCAAGCGGACCGCGCCCCTCGGCCTCGCCTTCTTCCAGGGCGAGCACACCACCCAGTTCTCGCTGATGGCCGCCGCCTCGATCATCGTGGCGCTGCCCGTGGTGGTTCTCTACGCCTTCCTGCAGCGGCACTTCATGGCGGGCATGCTCTCGGGCGGAGTGAAGGGCTGACGGCTACGCGTGCGGGACGGCTACGCGTGCGGTGAAGGGCTGACGGCTACGCGGGCGAGTCGGACCCCCGGCCCGGACGGGCGAGGTTGTCGGGGTGGAGTATCTCCCTCAGGCGCTCCTCGCTGAGCAGCCCGCCTGCCAGCACCAGGTCGTAGACGCTGCTGCCGGTGAGCAGGGCCTCCTGAGCCACCAGCGTCGCCTGCTCGTAGCCGATGTGCGGGTTGAGGGCGGTCGCGATGCCGATGGAGCTCCCGACGAGCTGGGCGAGGTGCTCGCGGTTCGCGGTGATGCCGACGACGCACCGGTCGGCGAGCGTCGTACAGCCCGCCTCGAGGTGCTTCAGGCTCTTGAGCAGGCTGTGGGCGATGACCGGCTCGAAGGCGTTGAGCTGGAGCTGGCCCGCCTCCGCGGCGAAGGTGACGGTCACATCGTTGCCGATCACCTCGAAGGCGATCTGGTTGACGACCTCCGGGATCACCGGGTTGACCTTGCCGGGCATGATGCTGGAGCCGGCCTGCACGGCGGGCAGGCTGATCTCCCCGAAGCCGGCGCGCGGACCGGAGGAGAGCAGACGCAGATCGTTGCAGATCTTGGAGAGCTTCACGGCGATCCGCTTGAGCACCCCGGAGAGCTGGACGAACGCCCCCGCGTCCTGCGTCGCCTCGACGAGGTCGTCGGCCACGGTCAGCGGGATGTCGGTGATGGCCGCGAGATGGCGGCAGGCCGCCTGGGCGTAGTCGGGATGGGCGTTGAGTCCGGTGCCGATCGCCGTGCCGCCGAGGTTGATCTCCCGTACGAGCGCGCACGCCTCGGCGAGCCGGTGCTGGTCCTCCTCGAGCATGACGGCCCAGGCGCCGAACTCCTGGCCCAGCGTCATCGGCACGGCGTCCTGCAGCTGCGTGCGTCCCATCTTCACCACGTCGGCGAACTCCCCGGCCTTGGCGGCGAACGCCCGGCGCAGCACGTCCATGGCGGCCAGAAGGCGCTGGGCCGACAGGTGCAGAGCGACCTTCACGGCCGTCGGGTACACGTCGTTGGTGCTCTGCCCGGCGTTCACGTCCTGCAGCGGATGCAGCCGGCCGTAGTCGCCCCTGGGGTGGCCGAGGATCTCCAGGGCCCTGTTGGCGATGACCTCGTTGGCGTTCATGTTGGTCGACGTGCCGGCGCCGCCCTGGACGACGTCGACGACGAACTGGTCGTGCAGCCGCCCGGAGCGGATCTCCTCGCAGGCCTCGACGACGGCGGCCGCCTTGTCGGCGTCGAGCAGCCCGAGGTCCCGGTTGGCGGAGGCGGCGGCCTGCTTCACGGCGGCCAGGGCGGTCACCAGGTCCGGATAGGCGGATATCGGGGTGCCGGTGATCGGGAAGTTCTCCGTGGCGCGCAGGGTGTGGACGCCGTAGTAGGCGTCGGCCGGTACGGCCCGGTCTCCCAGCAGATCGTGCTCGACGCGGTGTGCGGAACCGGGCGCGTCGGCCCTGTCCTTCGCGGCTGGCGTCGTGGCGGCGTCGGTCATCGGCTTCCCGTTCGTCGGTGCTGAGGGGGAGAGGGCAGTACGGAGTGGGGGAGGGCGGTACGGAGTGGGGCGGTGCGCGGGGGAGAGGAGGTCGAGGAGGTCAGTGTCCGGCGGGCGCCAGGGCGGGAGCGCCGAGGATTCGGCGCAGCGCCTCTGCCCGACCGGCCGCCTCGGGCGAGGCCATCGCGGCGGCCAGCACCGCGATCCGGGCCTGGCCGGCGCGCAGCGTCCCGGTCGGCGTCGCGCCCGCCGCGATCAGGTCGACGGCGCCGCCGCCGGTGTACAGGGGGGTCACCGGCCCGGCGGCGACCCGGGTGGTGAGCGCGACGAGCACCCCGCGCGAGGTGGCGCGGGCCACCGCCTCGGCGACCTCGGGCGTCGCGTTGCCCGCACCGGTGGCGACGAGCACCACGCCCTGCGCGCCGGCCTCGACGGCGGTCTCCAGCATCAGCGCGTCGGCGTCGCAGTGGTGCATGACCATGTCCACGCGCGGAAGCGACGAGTCCAGCTCCGGAAGGCCGAGGGCCGCCGGGCGCTCGGGCCGGCGCCGTACGCGCACCCGGCCGAAGCCGACCTCGCCGACCGGCGGGCCCGACGGATCGCCGAAGGCGTCGGCCGCCAGCGTCTGCGTCTTGACCGTTCCGCGCGCGGCGTACACCGAGCGGTCGAAGACGACGACGACACCGAGGTCCCGGACCGTCGCGGCGGTCAGGAGGGCGTCGTGGAGGTTGCCGGCCGCGTCGCCGTCGGGCGTGTCCAGCGGCTGCTGCGCCCCGGTGAAGACCACGGGCCTGGGGTCGTGGTGGTGGAGGTCGAGCAGGAACGCCGACTCCTCCAGGGTGTCCGTGCCATGAGTGACGACGACTCCGTCGACGTCGGGGTCGGCGAGGACCCCGTGCACCGTGCGCAGGAGAGTGAGCTGGTGGGCCGTGGTCAGGCGGGAGCTGTTGAGCGTGAACAGGTCGATGACCTGCGTGGTGACGCCTTCGGGGAGGGCCGCGGCGGCCAGCACGTCGCTGCCGTGCGCTTCGGCTGCGTACCCCGCCCCCTGCCAGCGGCTGGCTATGGTTCCGCCGGTGCTGACCACGACGATGCGTCCCACGGTCGTCTCGCTCTCCTTGTCGCCAGTGTGCGCCCTGGCCGGTGGCCTGGCCGGAGAGAAGCGGACTCATGTGGTCCGCGACCTCTCCGCGAGCGCCTTCGCCGTGGAACTTTAGCTAATTCGCCGCGCAATGTGGTTGCGAAATTCGGCCCCTTCCCGCCTCGACGGTGGTAGAGAATTGCGCCATGGACGAGATCGATAGAAATATCTTGCGTGAGCTCCAGGCCGACGGCCGGCTGTCCAACAACGAGCTGGCGCAGCGGGTGGGGCTGACTGCCTCGCCCTGCATGCGGCGCGTGCGCCAGCTCGAGCTGGACGGAGTGATCCGCGGCTACCGGGCTGTGATCGACCCGGAGGCGGTCGGGCGGACCTTCGAGGTCCTGGTGTCGGTGGAGGTGCAGCGGGACCGGGAGACGGTCGAGGCGTTCGAGGCCAAGCTCCAGGAGTTCGAGGACATCATCGAGGCGTACCGCCTGTTCGGCAGCCCCGGCTGCCTGCTGCGCATCGCCGTAGCCGACATCGCGGCGTACGAACGGCTGTGGATCGAGCGGCTCACCTCGCTGCCGGGCGTCACCGAGGTGAACTCCCAGATCATCATGAAGCGGATCAAGGAACCGCGGGGCCTGCCGGTCGCCCCGTGAGCCGGCTCGCGGACCCGGCCGACGGCTCACACGGTGATGACGACCTTGCCGCGTGCGCGCCCCTCCTGCAGATAGCGGACGGCTTCGGCGACCTCGGGGAGCGGGAACGTCCGGTCGACGACCGGAGTGAGACTGCCGTCCTCGATGGCCTTCCGCAGGAACTCGAGGTCCTCCGCGCGCTCCGCCGAGAACAGCCCGCGCAGCCGGTGACGCACGAACGGCGCCAACGCGAGCGCCCCGAGCAGGCGGTCGACGCCGCCGAACCAGCGGCCGGGCGCCTCGCTTCCGACGATGACCAGAGTCCCTCGGGGCGTGAGAGCCCGCCGCAGCCGCTTCACCGGGCGGTGGCCCGCGATGTCCAGGACGAGGTCGTAGCGGCGCGCGCCGTCCGTGACGTCCTCGGCCGAGTAGTCGACGACCTCGTCCGCGCCGATCGAGCGCACCAGGTCCGTCTTGCCGGTGCTGCACACACCGGTGACGTGCGCGCCGTACGACTTGGCCAACTGCACCGCGTACGTGCCCACTCCGCCCGCCGCCCCGATGACCAGCACCTTCTGCCCCGGCTGCACCTTCCCCTGGTCGCGCAGCCCCTGCAGGGCGGTGAAGCCGGAGATGGCGACCGCCGCCGCCTGCTCGAAGGTGAGGCGGGCCGGCTTCGGCGCGAACTTGTGCGCGGGGGCGCACCCGTACTCGGCGAAGGACCCCTCGCAGGTGCCGAACACCTCGTCGCCCGGCTTGAACCGGGTCACGTTCGCTCCGACCGCCTCGACGCGCCCCGCCACGTCCAGCCCCCGCACCCGCACCTTCGGCGCGCGCAGCCCGAAGCCCATGATGCGCAGCAGGTACGGCATGCCCGTCGTGAGGTGCCAGACCCCCGGGTCGACGCCCGCGGCGTGCACCTTCACCAGCACGTCGTCGGGCCCCGGAGCGGGCTTGGCGATGTCCCTGAGCTCCAGGACGTCCAGTGAGCCGTACGTGTCTTGAACGATGGCCTTCACGGTGTCTCTCCTGCACTGTCGGGGTACTGGAACACCTCGTCGAGCGGCACTGCGAACACTCTGGCGATCTGGAACGCCATCTCCAGGGACGGCGAGTAGCGCCCGGCCTCGATGGCGATGACGGTCTGCCGGGTCACGCCGATGCGCTCCGCCAGGCCGGCCTGGGTCATCTCGCCGTGCGCGAAGCGCAGGGCGCGGATCGAGTTCGTGACGCGGGTCGGCTTCACCACGGGAAGAAGCCCCGTCGGTAGGCGACGATCTTGGCGACGGAGCCGAGGACCGCCGAGAGGGCGAAGGCCAGGTAGATCGCGTTGGCGATCCAGAAGTGGCTCAGCTCGGCCAGCGCCATGCCGAACGCGGCCACCCCGCCGACGACGACGAACGACTGGCCGATGTGCTCGCCGAACCGGCCGATCTCCCGGTCGCGCTGGTCCTTCTGGTTGTCGCCCTCGGGCGAGGCGATCGCCACGGCGATGTGCAGCACGATGGCCGCCGCGATCGCCGCGGCGATGGTCCACAGGACCGTCGACACATACGACACCTCGGCCAGAGGCGTGTGGTCCGCTCGCCCGAGGATGACGGCGAGGTAGGCCGCGTACGCGCAGACCGTGACCACCGCCATGATCCACGCGCGTTTCTCTTCGATGGCCACGCCGACTCCTATGTAAAAGATTGTTGACATCCGTGAATGTAAAGCAGCGCCGACACGGTGTCAAACATTCTTTACTCGGCTCCGGATGTGGCGCCTCGGGTGCGGGCTCGCTTCCGGGGCGGGACGCAGAACTGCCGGGCCGCACCATGAGGTGCGACCCGGCAGTCGGTGGTTCGCTTGGCTCGCGTGGGCTACCAGGTGTGCGCGACGTCCACGATCAGCTGGTCGCCGGACTGCTGCACCCGGAACGGCAGCTTCGCCCGGACGCCGAGGCCGACCTGGGTCTGCCCCTCGAAGCTCGCGCCGAACTTGGCGTCCTTGAACGTCTTGTATCCGGTGAGGTTCACGCCCGGCAGCGCCTGCCCGCCCTTCCCCTTGTAGACGGGCTTGCCGGTGGCCGGGTCGTAGCTCGGCGCGTTGACGAAGACCTGGAGGATGGCGCCGCCGCTGACCGGTATCAGGTCGCCGGAGCCGTCCTGGTGGAACTTGTCGACGTAGCCGACGTGGTAGCCGACCTTGCCCGTCGCGCCGCTGATGTCGAAGACCATCCGGTCGTAGCACGTGCTCTGGCTGGTCTTGATGTTCTGCAGCGGCTTCGCCGTCGAGTCCGTGGCGGACTTCAGGCCGCTGCCCCAGGCGGTCGAGCAGGCCGCCGCCGAGGTGGCCCCGCCGGTCGCGGCGCCGGCGACGCCCGCCGTGCCCGCCAGTCCGGCGCCCGCCAGCGCGAGCGCCGCTGCCGCTGTCCATAGCCGTCGCATGACTCACTCCAAGATCAAGGTTGCGTACAGATGCATGGATGAAGACGCCTGGGAGCCTGCGAAGTTGCGCGGACGTCGGCTTTCGGTCAGCCGCGAGCGGAAGTTGTCGCGAATGCAATGCTGTCGGTCGCTCACGGAAGGAGCCCGGCGTGCCTTCCGTACGTCAGGCGGCCGTGCCTACCACACCAAGTGTCCCATTGGAGCGGCTTCTCCCGCCTTGGTCGAGGAGTGGCTACGAGCGTTCGCTCCGGCAACCTCGGACGCGCCGCGCCGGGGCTCCCGTGCAGCGCTGAGGGGCCCGGACCCGCGTGCCCCGGCGACCCTGCGCGACCACTCCCTGAGGCGCCCGGCCCCCGCGCGCCACCCGGCCGCCCGTGCCGTGCGGGAGTGCCGGGAGGCTCGTAGATTGATCTGTGAGCAGGGCTGGAACGGAGGAACGGCGGGCGTGTGAGGCCATGAATCTCGACTACGCAGCGCTGTTCTCCGCTACCCCCAGCCCCTACCTCGTCCTCGACCGGGACTTCGTCATCGTCGACGTGAACCGCGCGTACCTCCAGGCCACGCTGCGGACGCAGGACGACCTGGTCGGCCAGTACGTCTTCGACGCCTTCCCGGGCAACCCGGCGAACCCGGACGCGGACGGGGCGTCCACCCTCGAGTCGTCGTTCTGGCGCGTCCTGACCACCGGCGAGCCCGACTCGCTGGCCCTGCAGCGGTACGACATCCCGCTCCCGGGCACGTCCGCGCTGTTCGAGGAGCGCTGGTGGTCCACGATCAACACCCCCGTCCTGGATGCGAACGGCGAGGTCGTGTGGATCATCCACCGGGTCGAGGACGTGACCGCCTTCATCCGCGACCGCCGAGGCGGCGGGCGGTCGGCGCGCGAGGAGGGGATGGAGGCCGAGCTCTACGCCCGCGCCCGCGAGCTGCAACGGCTCAACGACGAGCTCCGTCAGGCGCACGCCCGTGAGCGCCACATCGCGCTCACCCTCCAAGAGGCCATGCTGCACGCACCGGACCTCGGCAACCACCAGGACATCGCGGTGCGCTACCTGCCCGCGATCGGATCGCTGAACGTGTGCGGAGACTGGTACGACGTGGTCGACCTCCCCGACGGCTGCTTCGCCGTCTCCGTCGGCGACGTCGTGGGCCACGGGCTGCCCGCCGCGACCGTCATGGGCATGCTGCGCAGCGCGCTGAGCGCCGCCGCGCGCGCCGTCGAGGGCCCGGCCAAGGCGCTGGAGGTGCTGGGGCTGTACGCCCGCTCCGTCGACGGAGCGGTGGCCGCCACCGCCGTACAGGTGCTGATCGATTCGGGCCGGCGTCTGATCACCTACAGCAGCGCCGGACATCTGCCGCCGATCCTGCTGCACAACGACGGCACGCGCGACCTCCTGGACCAGGCCACCGACCCGCCGCTCGGGGCGCGGCCGGATCACGTCTCCCGTCCGCAGGCCAGCTGCGCCTACGTCCCCGGCGACACCCTCGTGCTCTACACCGACGGGCTCATCGAGCGCCGCGAGGAAGACATCGACGCGGGCATGAACCGGCTCGCCGACGCGCTCTCCCGCCACCGGCGCCTCGGCACGCAGCGCCTCGCCGACGCGGTGCTCGCGCGCCTCGATGTGAGCGGCGGCGCCCGCGACGACATCGCGCTCGTCATCGTCCGCCTCTGACCCCTGCGGCATGCGGCCGTTGACCGGGGGTAACCGCAGCAGGACACCCGACCAGCCGAGTGGGGGCGAAATCGATGCGGGCCGGATTCAACGGCACGGGAGCGAAGTCAGCAGGAGCCAAGCCGACGCGAGCGAAGCCGACGAAGACGAAGGCGAAGATGAAGACGAAGCCGACGAGAGCGAAGTGGGCGAGTACCTGGTCGACGCGGGCGAAGCCGGCGACCGCGCACGCGCCGGACGAGAGCGACACGCCACGGCCAGCCGCGCCCCTGACGCCTTTCCTGCGGGTGCTGGCCATGGCGGCGGCGTTCGCGGCGACGGTGGCCTTCAGCGTGGTCCTCGCACGGCTGACCCTGGAGCCCTCCGCGGCGTCCGAGGCGCTCACCCACAGCAACCTTCGCCCGGGCGACTCGATCCGCGCCTACCTGGAGCAGCCCGCGTTCCTCGACACGGTCAAGCAGCTGGGCGGAAACCTGGTCATGGGAGTGCCCTTCGGGGTCCTCCTGCCGGTGCTCGTGCCGCAGACCCGAGGGCTGCTGCGGGTGGCGGTGGCGACGGCCGTGGTGATGACGCTGGTCGAGCTGGTCCAGGGGTCCCTCATCACCGGCCGTGCCTTCGACGTCGACGACGTCATCCTGAACACGACCGGCGCGCTGCTGGGGTACCTCGTGCTCGGCCGCCGCCTCGGCCGCGCCGTGCACCCCAGGCGCAGTCACTGGTGGCACCGCTGGACGCGGAGCGAGCCGAGCCGGTGACCGGCCCGTCGGCCGGCCGGAGCGTCCGCTCTGTGAGCGGCGGCTCCGGCCAGAGGCCGTGTGCCAGTCAGGCCGCGGCGGCGCCCGGCGGGACCGGGGCTCGGCGCAGTCCGCTGTCCTGCCCCGAGCCGTACGGCACGAAGCCCCACTGGCTCAGCAGCTCCGCCTGGAGGGAGGCCGGCTCGCCCGCGAAGGCGGGCTGCCCCGCCGCGTCGGCCAGCTGCAGGACGGGCGCGAGCACCGCCCCGGCTGCCTCGTCGCCGCCGCTGGCGGTGGTCCCGACGGCGGCCAGCGTCCAGTGCTCGTTCTCGTGCTGGAACCGGCTGGCGTGGTACGCGGAGAGCATCCCGGCGGGCGTGCGCAGCTCGTGCAGCCGCAGCAGAGCCATGTACTCGCCCTCGTCGATGCAGGCCCCCGGCGGCAGCCAGACGGCAGCCGCCTCCAGAACGTCCGCCTCCGACTCGGCCACCCATACCCGGCCCGTCTCCAGACCGAAATGAGCCAGCGTCAGCCGTAGTTCAGACTGCGATTCCACGGCGAACTGACGGCGTCCGCCGCTCAGCAGCCGGACGATCGCGTTCACGTCCTGCAAACGGGCGCGGCGGGCCGTGACCCGTTGCGACGAGAGGAGTGGCATGAGCCGTGCCTTTCGATCGTTTCGCGCGGGGCGCCCCAGGACGCCCCTCTTTCTTTGCCCCGGGACGTGCCCAAGGGCTCCGTTGCCCCAGGGTGAGTAAAGGCTCTTCAGCCGTCTTCGGCAAGGCTACGGCGGCGACTGTAAGAGCGGCGTCTGTGCGGCGGGCCCCCGTCGCAGGCTCCCGGGCCGCCGCACAGCAGGCCTCCTGAGCCCCGCTCGCCGCCCTCCTGCGAGCGGAATCCGCCGACAGGGGAGAGGGTGGATCAATGCGCCCCAGCGGATCGGAGAATTCCATGAGCGGCGAGGAGACCCCGGCCCTGTCGTGCCTGGTGACGGGCGCGAGCGGATACATCGGCGGGCGGCTCGCGCCGGAGCTGCTGGAGGCCGGCCACCGGGTCCGGTGCATGGTCCGGTCCCCGGAGAAGCTGCGCGACTTCCCCTGGGCGGGACGCGTCGAGGCGGTGCGCGGCGACGTGACCGACCCGGAGAGCCTCGGCGAGGCGCTGCGCGGCATCGACGTCGCGTACTACCTCGTACACGCTCTGCGCACCGGCGAGGACTTCGAGCAGACCGACCGAAAGGCCGCCCGGGACTTCGCGGACCGCGCCCGCGCCGCCGGCGTGCGGCGCATCGTCTATCTGGGCGGGCTGACCCCGGCCGACGTGCCGGAGCGCGAGCTGTCGGCGCATCTGCGCTCCCGCGCCGAGGTCGGCGAGATCTTCCTGCGCTCCGCGGTCCCGGCGACCGTGCTGCGGGCCGCGGTCGTCGTCGGCTCCGGCTCGGCGTCCTTCGAGATGCTCCGCTACCTCACCGAGCGGCTGCCGGTCATGGTCACCCCCAGCTGGGTCGGCACCCGCATCCAGCCCATCGCGGTCCGCGACGTGCTGCGCTACCTCGTGGGCAGCGCCCGGATGCCCGACGAGGTGAACCGCGCGTTCGACGTCGGCGGGCCCGACGTCGTCACCTACGAGCAGATGATGCGGCGGTACGCCGTGACGGCGCGGCTGCCCCACCGGCTGATCCTGCGGGTGCCGATGCTCACCCCCCGGCTGTCCAGCCTCTGGATCGGCCTCGTCACCCCCGTGCCGCCCTCCCTCGCCAGGCCGCTGGCCGAGTCGCTGCGCCACGAGGTCGTCTGCCGCGAGCACGACATCGCCCAGTACGTTCCCGACCCGCCCGGCGGGCCGATCGGTCTCGACCGGGCCCTCGCGCTGGCCCTCCAGCGGGTACGCGAGGCCCAGGTCGCCACCCGCTGGTCCTCGGCCGCCCTGCCCGGCGCCCCGAGCGACCCGCTGCCCACGGACCCCGACTGGGCCGGCGGCAGCCTGTACGTCGACCGGCGCGCCCTCGACGTCGAGGCGTCCCCGCAGGCCCTGTGGCAGGTCATCGAGGGCATCGGCGGCGACAACGGCTGGTACTCCTTCCCGCTCGCCTGGGCGGTACGGGGCTGGCTCGACCGGCTGGTCGGCGGCGTCGGGCTCCGCCGCGGCCGCCGGGACGCGGCACGACTGCGGGTGGGCGACTCGCTGGACTTCTGGCGGGTGGAGGAGATCGAGCCGGGCCGGCTGCTGCGGCTGCGCGCCGAGATGCGCCTGCCGGGGCTCGCCTGGCTGGAGATGCACGCCGACCCGGTCTCCGTCCCTGCCGGTTCCCGCGCCCGCTACCGGCAGCGGGCGGTGTTCCACCCCCGCGGCCTGCTCGGGCATCTGTACTGGTGGAGCGTGTCGCCGTTCCACGCCGTCGTGTTCGGCGGCATGGCGCGCAACATCGCCCGGGCGGCGCTGCACGCCGACGCCCAGGCAGCCCGGGCCGCGCGGCCGAGCTGACCCGTTCCCGGGACCGCCGCGCCGGGGTCCCGGGAACGGGCCAGGGACGGAGACCGGGTCAGGGGCCCGTGCGGACGGGACGGCGGGCGGCCGACTGTGGGGGCCTGGTCGTTCCCCGCAGCGAAGGTCGTGATCGGAATGTGCGGAATCCTGGGCCACTTCGGCGCCGACGTATCCCCGCACCGCGTGCGTGTCGCCGCCGCGCAGATGTGCGACGCGCCGTTGGGCGGCGGCTGTGTGCGCAGGGGGCCGGGGTGGGCGCTGGCGGCGGGGCGCGCGGCGACCGGCGGGGGGATCACCGCCGCCTTCGAAGGCGATATCGACAACCGGCTCGCCCTGTTCACCCGCCTGGAGGTGCGCGGCCACGCCGTCGCCGACCGGGACGAGGCGGCGGTGCTGCGGTCCGCCTTCGAGCTGGACGGAGCGGAGTTCCCCGAGCACGTCCAGGGGGCGTACGCCGCGGCCGTCGTGGACGCCCGCGGCGCCCCGGTGCTCGTGCTGGCCACCGACGACGCGGGGACGACCCCGCTCTACTACCACTGGGACGCCTCCCGCGAGCAGTTGTGCTTCGCCTCGGAGATCCCGGCCCTGCTCACCCTGCTCCCGGGCCGTCCGTCCCTGTGGGAGCCGGGCCTCGACGCGTATCTCGCCGCCGGGGCGCCGCTCCACGACCGGACGCTCATCGACGGGGTACGGGTGCTGCCGCCCGGCGCCACCGCCGTGTGCCGGCGCGGGCGCGGTCTGCGCGTGACCCGCCGGGCGTCCGCCTCCGGCCGGACGGCGCCCGCGCCCGGTCCCGCGGCGAGCGCCGAGCCCACCTGTCTGCTCGGCGCCGGGGGCCCGGGCGCGGACCTGGTGACGGATCTGCGCGGCCCGGCACGGCAGGAGCTGCCCTCCGTCGGCCTGGCGGCCGAGCAGGGGGCGGGCCAGGGCAGCGGTCAGCGGGCCGAGATCGACGCCGCCCGCCTGCCGCACCTGCTGCCCGATCTCGTCTGGCGTCTCGGGCAGCCCGACGCCGACCCGGCCGCCCTCACGGCCTACGTCCTGTACGAGTCCGCGCATCGCGCCGGCTTCCGCGCCGCGCTGGCCACCGACCCGGTCGACGAGATCATCGACGGCCGGGCACGGGTCGAGACAGCGGTCCGCGCCGACCCGCCCACCGCCTCGGGCGCCGGGGCGTGGCTCGCTCGGTACGTCGACGGGCTCGCCGCGGTGCCCGGCAAGACCCGCACACGCCTGTACAGCTCCGACTACCGCGCGTACCTCGCCGACCGGGGCGACACGGCGCAGACCCTGGCGGCCCAGCTCGGCGAGGAGGCGGCCGGCGGGGCGCGCCGTGCGGCGCTCACCCGCTTCGAGCTGGACGTCCTGCTGCCCGCGCGCGGCCTGCGGCGCATGGCCCACCTGAGCGGCAGCCACTCGGTATGCGCCCGGCTGCCCATCGCGCCGCGCCCGGCCTGGGCG
>NZ_JBFAYB010000140.1:0-15064 GCF_040681075.1 Streptomyces sp. NPDC051907
CGGGAAGGAACTGCCGTTGCCCGCCCGGCCCGAGCACTCCCCCGCCCAGCCCCTTGTATGCTCGCAGCCGCTGGAGCCCGGCCATAGCCAGTCCGGACTCGGGCGGTCCGAACACGGGCCGTCCGGCACGGGCGGTCCCGCCGGTCTACGACTCGGGCTGGCTGCTTCCTTCAGGGAGCCACTCGTTGGTGGTGTGCCACCACTCGTACACGGTCCGCCCCTCGATCGCGCTCGTACGGAACGGCTTGCCCTCGTCGTCGACCCGTACCGTCCCCTTCTGGTCGCCGAGGCTCCAGTCGACCTCCAGGTACCAGTTCACGTCGTGCTGCTCGGTGTGCACGTCGAAGTTGATCACCTGGGGGTCTTTGGACGACACCTGGAACGGGAAGTCCTTCGCGGGCACGACCGTGTCGCCGTCCTGTCCCGCCACCGGCTTCACCTTCGGCTGCACGGGGTCCATGTCGACGTCGAACCACTGCGGGGTCACGCCGCTGCCGCAGCCCTCGCCCATCGAGTACGCATTCCAGGGGAGGGCCGGCTTGCGCCCGACGACCTGGACGCGCACCTTGTTGATGACCACCGCGTCCGCGGTCTTGCCCGTCGCCGTCAGCTGAACCCGCATATGGCCGGCGTCCACGCCGTCTTCCGAGCCCTTCCAGCCGCGGTGGTTGTGCGGCGCGGCCGGCGGCGGGACCTTCTTCGGCTCCCGGTCCACGAGGAAGAACTGGCCGCAGGGCTCGTCCCAGTTGTACGAGCTGAGGCCCACCCGCAGCGGCACCTCGTCGCCGGTCGGGGGCGCGGCCTTCCGGCCCGAGCTCGGCGGCGCCGAACGGCTCTTGCTCGGCGAGGCGGAGGCCGACGCGCTCTTGCTCGGCGAGGCGCTCGGCTTCGCGGACGAGGGCTTCGCGTCCGTGGACGGCGTGGCCGAGGCGCCGACGGCGGAGCGGTCCGCCGCCTTGTCGTCCGATTCGCCGGGCGCGGAGTTCGCGATGACGGCGGCCGGGATGGCCAGGGCGGCCACGACGGCGGCGGCGGTGAGCGCGATACGAAGGCGTCTACGGGATGCGCGCGCGGGGGCGTCGCTCGGCGCGAGGCTGGAAGCACCGCCAGGAGTACGGCCGGGGGTACGGCAGGGAGTACGGCTGGGAGTGGCGTCGTCGGCGGGAGCGGTCTCGCCGGACGCGCCGGAAGCGGCCGCGGCAGCCGGCTCGGGCATCGCTGCGGGCTCCAGTTTCGCTGTCGCTGTCGCCTCAGGGACCGGTGACGGCTCAGGTACGGCTGACGGCTCGGCAGCCGCCTCGGCGACGGGCGTTGGCACCGCCTCGGCCACGGGCGTCGGCGCCGCGCCCTCGGCCCGAGCCCGGCGCCGGGCGCCGTCCGCCAGGATCCATCTCCGGTGCAGCTCCACCAGTTCGTCCGGCGTCGCCGCGCACAGCCGGGCCAGCCGCTCGACGGGCGCGTAGTCGGTGGGAACGGCGTCGCCGTTGCAGTACCGATGGAGCGTGGACGTGCTGACGTGCAGCTTGCCCGCCAGGACGCCGTAGCTCTTCCCCGAACGGTCCTTCAGCGCCCTGAGCAGAGCGGCGAACTGCTCGCCTTCCGACATCGTCACTCTGGTGAATCCCCTCGTCATACCGCTGTTCCGTCCCGGAACGCCGTTCCAGGGACGGGTCGAACCCCCTGGTCACAGTACCCGCAGGCATTCCAGCATCCCCAATGGTTCAGGGCCTGTTGCGGCCGGAATCCGCCGCCCCGCAATCTGTGAGCACACCGCAGCACGACCGGGAGCAGACATGCGAACCCGCTTGCAGAACAGTCTTGTCGACGCGGTGGCCGTGGTTGTCCTGGTGGCATCCGCCGCCGTCGTCACCACGCTCATCTGCCAGTACTGACCGTTCTGGCGCCACAGATTCCGATCACGCACTTTCCACACGGGGGAGATCAATCCATCATGCGCAACATTCGCGTTCGTACCGTCGCCGTCGCCGCCACCGCCCTGCTGGCCGGGCTCTCGCTGACCGCCTGCCAGAACGACGACGGCACCGCGGCCTCCTCCTCGAACGCTCCGAGCGCCGGTGGGGCCAACTCCCCCGCGCCGGGCGCCAAGAGCCCCTCGGCTGACCAGAAGACGCCCCCCTCGGGCGACGCGACCGGCGCCTCCGCGGGTGGCGGCAAGGGCTCCAGCGGCTCCAGCGGCTCCGGCAAGAGCAGCGGCGGAAGCTCGGCCTCCGGCGGCTCCAAGGACGCCGGCCCCACCTCCCTCGCCTGCACCGGCTCCAACACCAAGGTGAAGGTCGACAACATCTCCCGGCCGATCAACCACATGATGCTCAGCGTGACCAACACCGGTTCCAAGGCGTGCAACGCGTACCACGCACCGCTGCTGCGCTTCGACGACGCGCAGGCCGTCACCCAGTTCATGGACGGGACCAAGCCGCAGGCCGTCGCCACCCTCGCCCCGGGCGAGACCGCGTACGCGCTCATCCGCCTGTCGGCCGCCGACGGCAGCGGCGAGCACGGCCAGACGGCCAAGCGCCTGACCGTCCACTTCGCCCCGGCGTCCGGCTCGGGCTCGACCGGCTCCTCGGCCGCGCTGACCCTGCCGGCCAACACGCACATCGACTCCAGCTCCGCCGTCAGCTACTGGCAGACCTCGTTCGACGACGCCCTCGCCAGCTGATCCTGCGGACGCGCGGAACAGAGCGGAACAGCGACGCCCTGCCGGGTCCCGCCCGGCAGGGCGCCACCGCGTTGCCGCATCACATCAGCGTCCCCGCGTCACATCAGGTTTCCCGCGTCACATCAGGGTTTTCCCACGCCTCACATCAGCGCGTGCGACTTCCTTCCCGAAGCCTCGTCGATCTCCGTGTGGGCCTTCTGCAGCATCTGCGAGGCGATGTCCATGAGCGCCCGCGCGCCCGAGATCTCCTCGCCTACCCGAAGCTGCTCCGTGTCCGAGTGGTGACGCTGCGCATTACCGTGGCCGCGTATCTCCGTGCCGTCGCTGAGCCTCACCATGGCGGCCGCTCTGGTCCGGTCGCCTTCCTCCTGGAACTCCATCTCTACATGCCATCCGACGAGTGTCCTCATGGCGGATCACCTCCAGCGGTACCACCTTCCAGAGTGCTCCGCGCACGCCCAGATCACCACTCTGGTCACTGACCTATCGGTGAGTACCTGACTTATAAGTCGGTACTTGTGCGCCTCCGGACGCCGGACCAGGATCGAAAGCGATCCCAACCCCACCCCTTTCCGGAGGAGCTCCGCCATGCCTGCGAACGACCGCCCCGCCGTGTCCGTGCTCGGCCTCGGCATGATGGGCACGGCCCTGGCCGCGGCCTTCCTGCGCGCCGGCCACCCCGTCACCGTCTGGAACCGCTCGCCCGCCAAGACCGGCCCCCTCGTCGCCCAGGGCGCGCTGCCCGCCGAGACCCCCGCCGACGCCGTGGCCGCGAGCCCGCTGATCGTCGTCTGCCTGCTCGCCAACGAGAACGTCGAGGACGTCTTCGCCACGCTCTCCGCCGACGTCGCCGGGAAGACCCTGGTCAACGTGACCAACGGAACCCCCGCGCAGGCACGGCAGTTGGCGGCCTGGGCGGCCGAGCACGGCGCCCAGTACGTCGACGGCGGCATCATGGCCGTACCGCAGATGATCGCCGGCCCGCACGCGTACGTCCTCTATAGCGGCGACGAGCAGGCGTTCGCCGCCCACCAGCCCACGCTCGCGGCCCTCGGCGGCGCCAAGTGGGTGGGCGCCGACCCCGGCCTCGCCGCGCTCAACGACCTCGCGCTGCTCACCGGCATGTACGGGATGGTCATGGGGGTCATGCAGGCGTACGCCCTCGTACGCACCGAGGACATCGCGGCGACCGAGTTCGCCGAGCTGCTCGTCCCCTGGGTCGGCGCGATGCTCACGGGTGCGCCGGAGTGGGCGAAGGCGATCGACTCGGGCCAGCACCTCACGGACGTCTCCAGCCTCGCCGTGAACCAGGCCGCGTTCCCCAACTTCCTCGCCGCGTTCCGCGACCAGGGAGTCAGCACGGAGCTCATCGACCCGTTCCAGGGGCTCCTGGACCGGGCGATCAAGGAGGGCCACGCGGCGGACGGCCTGTCGCGGATCGCGGACCTCCTCCGGGTGGACACGTACGAGAATTCCGTACGGGTCGCCGACGCGTAACGCGCGCGGTGGGGTGGGGAGTTGGAAGGTCATGCACCCCAGGAAGCGGCAGCAGCGCAAGAACGAGTCGGTCTGGAAGATGGTCGGGGCCATGGTCGCCCACTTCCGCGAGGCGGCGGGCCTGAACCAGCGGCAGCTGGCGGCGAAGGTCAATCTGCACGTGGAGACGATCGCCTCGATCGAACAGGGCAGGCGCCCGCTGAAGCCGGACCTGGCGAAGGTGCTGGACCGCGTGCTGGAGACGAAGGAGGCGCTGGAGACGGCGGTGGAGAACGTGCCGGAGGACCTTCTGACTCCGGTACGGACGGAGCAGTTCATGGATCTGGAGAGCGAGGCGATCATGCTCTCGTGGTTCGAGAACCAGGTGCTGCCGGGCCTGCTCCAGCCGGAGAACTACGCCCGAGCGGTCTTCCACAACAGGATCCCGGTCTTCAGCCAAGACGAAATCAACGCCCTGGTCGCCACCCGCCTGGCGCGACAGAAGGTCCTGCACCGCGAGGAGCCGCCGACCGCCAGCTTCGTCATCTCCGAGGCGGTCGTCCGGGACCGCCTGGGCGGCGATGAGGTGTACGCAGAGATGCTCCGCCATGTCCGCGCCTGCGCCGACCTGCCAGCCGTCACCATTCAGATCATGCCCTTCGGCCGCCAGACTCACCCCGCGCTCTGCGGCCCCTTCATCCTGCTGGAGACTCCAGACCACCAACACCTGGCCTACGCCGAGATCCAGCGCAGCAACTACCTCATCCGTGACCCGAAAGAGGTCAGCATCCTGGCAAAGAAGTACGCGATGCTGCGGACGCAGGCCCTCAACCCCGATGATTCGAAGGACTTGTTGGAGCGGCTGCTAGGAGAGCTATGAACACGAACGTGTGGGCCAAGTCCAGCTATAGCGGCAGCGAAGGCGGCGAGTGCCTCGAAGTCGCTTATACCTGGCGCAAGTCCACCCACAGCAGCGAGCAAGGCGGCGCCTGCGTCGAGGTGGCCGCCCACCCCGCCGCCGTCCACGTACGCGACTCCAAGAACGCCGACGGCCCCATGCTCACGGTCGCTCCCGCCACGTGGACGTCCTTCGCCGCCTACGCCGCGGAGCAGCTCGTCTGATTGTCAGTGGTCGCGCCTACAGTCACGTTCATGGCGACGCTTCCGAATCCCCTGCCCGCCCTGACCGCTGACCCGACTGGCCGATCCGCCGGGCTCCAACTCCCGCCCGGCTCGCTGGTCGACACGACCGAAGAGGGCGTCTGGCACGAGCCGCTGCTCTGGTACGCCGACGAGCCCGCGACGCCCGACGCCTGGACGGCGCTGCTGCCTGCCCGTATGAGCGCCGGCCTCCTTCCCGTACTGATCCACGGCGGCCCCGACGACCACTGGCCCGAGGAGTGGGACCTCAGCCCGGAGACGACGTCGTACCCCGGCGACCACGACGCCGAGGAGGTGCTCGCCGAGTTCTGGGAGGAGTACGCGGAGGACGAGCTGGGCGAGGACTCGGCCATCGAGCCGTTCGGCCCGGAGTGGCCGGGCCTCGCGCCCACTCTCGCCGCCGAGGCGGACCCGGACGTACGGGCCGCGGAGGTGGCCGCCGAGCTGGTCGACAAGGAGGGCTGGATGCACGGCGCCCGCGCGGCGCTCGTCCCGGCCCGCCGCAGCGCCGACATCCCGGCCGCGATCGGCTGGTCGGGCCCGCTGAACTACGAGGACGACGTGGCCAGGCTCTGCTCGGTGCTGCGCTCCTGGGAGGACCGCTTCGGCATACGGGTGGTGGGCCTCGGCTTCGACCAGCTGACCGTCTCGGTGGCGTCCCCGCCGACCACGCTGTCCGAGGCGGAGGCGGTGGCGGCCGAGCACTTCGCGTTCTGCCCGGACAACCTCGCCGACTACGACTCACTGCGCGCCTACGCGGCCCGCGACGTGCTGGACCAGCACGTCTGGTCCTTCTGGTGGGACTGACCACAGCCCGGGGGCGGACCTGAGGACACCACCCCCGGCTCGGGGCAGAGCACGAGCTGTTGGCGGGTACTGAGCCGGATCGAGGTCAGGGAGTCATGCCTGCGGCCGCCACCAGCTCGCGCACGCCCACGACATGGGCATGGTTGGAACGCAAGTCTGCGACGATCCTCCGGATCGCGGGCCGGTCGCGCACCTCGCTCGGGGACACGCGAGCGGCGGACAAAAGTTCTGCGGCCGTCTGCTCGGGCTTGCCCCACTGCCACCATGCCCTGCCGAGGTCGGTGTGCATGCGGCCCTTCCGTTCGGCCGTCTTGAACTGACCCGCCTGCAGCCCACGGCCGGCCTCCAGGGCCGCGCCCGCGTCGCCCAGCGCCCAGTGGACTCCGACGGCATACAGGTCGACGGCGGCCGGGGTGACAGGAAACAGGCGTCCCTCGGGTGCCTCCTGCGGGAGATCGCGGGCTGCTCTCTTCGCCTCGCGGATCATGTCGAGGGCCTGGTCCCGGTCGCCACCGCGCGCCGCGGTGTAGGAGGTGGTGCACAGCATCTGTGCGTACGTGGACGCCTGGGCAGAATTCTTCAGGCCGGTGGCCTCGACCCGTGAGACCGCGTCCAGGATGTGGCGCTGGGCTGCGGCGGGCTGGTCCTGGTGGCGGAGCACGATGCTCAGCTCCCGGGCGGCCGCAGCGGCCACGAGCGGGGAGCCCGACAGATCCGAGTACACCGCTGCCCGGTCTGCGGTCAGTCGGGCCCGATCGTAGCGTCCGATCTTGATCAGGACCTGGGCGGCGAGGCTGTAGGTCGCCGACAGTCGGGCGAACGCGATCTCCTCGCGCCCGCGGGCGGCATGGTGGGCGTCGGCGAGCAGGCCGGGCAGCACCTTGAGCAACTGGGCGTTCTGACCGGCGTCAAAGTAGCCCCGGGCGGCTGCGAGACGGGAGTCGTACGCGAGTGGGGAACCGGTCGGGTCGGGCATGCTCGCGAGCGCGTCGTCCAGGCTCGTCAGTAGCGAAGCCGGGGCAGCGAGGCCAGCGGCGACGAGCAGCGTGCGGCGGCGCATCGGGTCCTCCTCGGCACAACGTGGCCGTTCTGGCGCAACTCTAGTGGCTTGCTGACCGGTTAACCCGAGCGACGCAGCTAAGACACTCGTTGGCACGCCCACCTCATTCGCGGCGTTCCGGATCAGGTCCAAGTCAGTGCGTCTGCCGTGCTGCTCCAGGCGGGAGACAGTGGATGCGGAGCAGCCGATGCGCGCGCCGAGGTCCGCCTGCCGCCATCCGCGGCCCTGTCGCCCGACCCTGATCAGGCCGCCCGGGTCGAGGCTGGCGACGAGGGAACGGACCGTGCCTGAGTTCCAGAGCTGATCGGCGCTCATCTGGCCTCCCACTCGCCAGCGACCGGCAGGGCTGCCTACCCACGGTATGGGGTGATGAGCGGTGCGTATACGGCGTGTGCAGGATGTGCAAACGCCTTGCACGGTCCGACAACCGATCACTGGGGAAGTTCGCCGAGCTGTTCCCTGAAGGGGCGAGCCCCGCTGCGGAGCGGGGCCGAACGATCCCGGAGGACAGCATGGCTACAGCAGTCGAGACCAAGCTCCGTGACCCGCGGGACTTCGTGACGCCCGAGGTCTGGGACCGCGAGATCCAGCTCCTCATGCGCGACTACCCCTTCGACGAGGTGATGGCGACCCGGCTGTTCGGCGCGGCCGTCTCCTACCTGATCACGGCCATCGAAAAGTGGGGCCAGGGCCTGGAGATGTGCTGCGGACGCACCGTCGACATCGCAGTCCACGTCTTCATCCTGGACACCAAGAACTACCGGGACTTCTGCCACCGGCACTTCGACGGGAAGTTCCTGGAGCACATCCCCGAGATCGAGTTCAAGTACGACGGCTCCGTGGAGCGCACCGCGCAGATCATCGCCGACAACGGCTTCGACGTCGACTGGAAGCTGTGGGAGGCCGACTACGCCAAGTGCGGCCCGTGTCGGCCGGGCGAGAACTGCCACTGACGCATCGGGAACGATCGAGCCCGGGGCCGCTACGAGCGACCCCGGGCTCTCGTTCGTGCAGGACGTGCCGTCAACGCGGCATTCATCCGCGCGCCACGGGCAGCACCGGTACGGTGGCCAGCTCCATTGGCCTCTCCGTGCACCCGAGGAGCGTCATGCCCCGCGCGCCCCAAACTGCCGCCGAATACTGGGACATGTACATGCCCCACCGCGACGAAGGCAAGCAGCCTGCTCCGTTGGTCGACCGGTTCGAATGGACGCAGTACCCCGGGCACGGCCCCGGCGTCGAACTGCTGGGGCGCCCTGATCGGGCGCTCGACCTCGGGCCGGCCGAAGGAAAGGAGGCCGTGTTCCTGGCCCGCCAGGGCGCCGAGGTAACGGGGGTCGACCTCTCTCCAGTGCAGGTGGCACGCGCCCACGCATGGTGGCGCGACGAGCCGAGGCTGAGGTTCGTCCAGGCGGACGTCTGCGACTACCTCGCCGAGGACACCGAGCCCCTCGACGCGATCTACTCCGTATGGGGCGCCGTGTGGTTCACCGACCCCGAGCAGCTGTTCCCCCTGATCGCCAAGCGTCTCGCGCGCGGCGGCACCTTCGCCTTCAGCCAGGCCGAGCCGGCCCCCGGCGCATACGGCCCGCAGCCCATGCGCGGGAAGTGGCTCGAAGGGCGAGAACGCGAACTGACCGTACTCCGTTGGCAGTACACACCCGACGCCTGGGCTGACCTGCTCAAGCGCCACGGCTTCAACGAAGTCGACGCCACGGTGCTGGCCGCGCCGGAACCAGGAAAGCTGGGCACGCTCATCGTGCGGGCCGGCACTGCCTAGGGCGATCCTTCGGGCATTCGCGCTGACCATCTGCGGCTCGCGAACTCGCACAGGCCCCGGATCAGGGGGGAAGCTGACTTTCGGTCACATTGGTCTATACCTTGACTCGATCATGTCAACGCGCTTGAGTGTGGGCACAGCCCCCCACCACGGCCTGCCCGGCCCCCGACTTCCCTGCCGGGCACGGCCGTTGCCGCGAAGGAGTGAGCGAGTGCTGAGACACCGCATCATGGCGTTGCTGGTCGCGATCCTCGTCGCAAGCGGACTGGCGGCGGTCTTCACGCCCGTCGCGTCCGCCGCCCCGGCCGACGCCTGCACCACGGCCCCCAACTGGTCGGCGGGCACGTGGTACACGACTGGCAACGTTGTCAGATACACCGACGGCAAGTACTACATCGCCGAACACGACAACCCGGGCTACGACCCGATCATCAGCACCTGGTTCTGGGAGCCGTACGCCTGCAGCGGCGGCGGCAACCCGTCCCCGTCCGGCTTCGTCGTCAGCGAGGCGCAGTTCAACCAGATGTTCCCGAACCGGAATTCGTTCTACACGTACAGCGGTCTGACCGCGGCGCTGAGCGCGTACCCGGGCTTCGCCAACACCGGCGGCGACACGATCAAGAAGCAGGAGGCCGCCGCGTTCCTGGCCAACGTCAGCCATGAGACCGGCGGACTCGTCCACATCGTGGAGCAGAACCAGGCCAACTACCCGCACTACTGCGACTGGGGCCGGCCGTACGGCTGCCCGGCCGGCCAGGCGGCGTACTACGGCCGCGGCCCGATCCAGCTCAGCTGGAACTTCAACTACAAGGCGGCCGGCGACGCGCTCGGCATCGACCTGCTGAACAACCCGTGGCGGGTCGAGCGCGAGGCGGCCGTCGCCTGGAAGACCGGCCTCTGGTACTGGAACACCCAGACCGGCCCGGGCACGATGACCCCGCACAACGCGATGGTGGGCAGCCGCGGCTTCGGCGAGACGATCCGCTCGATCAACGGCAGCCTGGAGTGCAACGGCGGCAACCCGGGCCAGGTGCAGAGCCGGGTGAACAACTACACCCGCTTCGCCCAGATCCTCGGCGTGCCGACCGGCGGCAACCTGTACTGCTGAGCACCCCCCACGGGACGAGGGCCGGGGCGTCTGCCCCGGCCCTCGGCTGTGTGCAGTGCTGTTTCCCGGCCCGTCAGAGGCCGCGCGCGACCTCGGTCGCCCAGTACGTCAGGATCATGTCCGCGCCCGCCCGCTTGATGCCGGTCAGCGACTCCAGGATCGCCTTGTCCCGGTCGATCCAGCCCTTCTCGGCGGCGGCCTCGACCATCGCGTACTCACCGCTGATCTGGTACGCCGCGACCGGCACGTCCGCCTCGGCGGCGACCTTGGCCAGCACGTCCAGGTAGGGGCCCGCGGGCTTGACCATCACCATGTCGGCGCCCTCTTCGAGGTCCAGCGCCAGCTCCCGCATCGACTCGCGGACGTTCGCCGGGTCCTGCTGGTAGGTCTTGCGGTCGCCCTGCAGCGAGGAGCCGACGGCCTCGCGGAACGGGCCGTAGAAGGCGGAGGAGTACTTCACGGTGTACGCGAGGATCGACACGTCCGCCTTGTCGATCTGGTCCAGCGCGTCGCGGACGACGCCGATCTGGCCGTCCATCATCCCGCTGGGGCCCACGACGTGGACGCCCGCGTCGGCCTGGACCTGGGCCATCTCGGCGTACCGCTCGAGGGTGGCGTCGTTGTCGACGCGGCCGTCGGCGTCGAGGACGCCGCAGTGGCCGTGGTCGGTGTACTCGTCGAGGCACAGGTCGGACATGATGACCAGGTCGTCCCCGACCTCGGCCTTCACATCCCGGATCGCCACCTGCAGAATCCCGTCCGGATCCGTCCCCGCGGTCCCGGCGCCGTCCTTCTTCTCATCCACCGGCACCCCGAACAACATGATCCCCGCGACCCCGGCCTCCCGCGCCTCCACGGCGGCCTTCCGCAGGGTGTCCCGCGTGTGCTGCACCACCCCGGGCATCGCCGTGATCGGCACCGGCTCCGTAATCCCCTCCCGCACGAAGGCGGGCAGGATCAGATCAGCAGGGTGCAGCCGGGTCTCCGCGACCATCCGTCGCATCGCGGGCGTAGTGCGCAGCCGCCGCGGCCGCGCGCCGGGAAAGGATCCGTACGCAGTCATACGGGCAACGCTACGCCCGTCCGTACGGGGCTATTACCGACATGGCGTCGGGCGCCAATTCAGCCCCGCCGGCGTTTGAGGCGCAAACCCAGCCCCGCCGGCGTTCGAGCCGCAAACCCAGCCCCGCCGGCGATTGAGGCGCGGGGTCCGGGGCAGCGCCCCGCGGGCCGCCCGCACAGGGCATCTCACCGTTGCCCCCGGGGGGGCTACGCCCCCATACGGCCTTCGGCCGTGTCCTCAAACGCCGGACGGGCTGAAAAGTCAGCCCCGCCGGCGATTGAGGCGCGGGGTCCGGGGCAGCGCCCCGCGGGCAGCCCGCACAGGGCACGTCACCCTCGCCCGGGGGCACCCCGTACGCCCTACGGGCGTGTCCTCAAACGCCGGACGGGCTGGTTTCCCGGGCTTGCCGCGCACATCCGGCCTCGCCGGAGGCGCTGGGTTTCCCGGGCGTGGGCGCGCAAATTCAGCCCCGTGGGGGTCCCCCCCCGGACGGAGTCTGGGGGAGATTGAGGCGCGGGGTCCGGGGCAGCGCCCCGGCTAGGCCCCGCGCCCGGACCCGAAACCGCTACGTCGTCCTCCGCCGCCGCCCCCCCGGCCGCCTTTCCGACGGACGCGTCACATGCTCCCCCGCCTCCACCGCCGCCGCCCTGCGCCTCGCGCCGAATTCCGCGAGCGCCTCCGCCAGCTTGTGGACCGACGGCTCCGGCGAGAGGACGTCGACCCGCAGGCCGTGCTCCTCCGCCGTCTTCGCCGTCGCCGGGCCGATACAGGCGATGACCGTCACGTTGTGCGGCTTGCCCGCGATCCCGACGAGGTTCCGCACGGTCGACGACGACGTGAAGAGAACCGCGTCGAAACCGCCGCCCTTGATCGCCTCACGCGTGTCCGCCGGCGGCGGCGACGCCCGGACCGTCCGGTACGCGGTCACGTCGTCGACCTCCCACCCGAGCTCGATCAGCCCGGCGACCAGCGTCTCCGTGGCGATGTCGGCGCGGGGCAGGAAGACCCGGTCGATGGGGTCGAACACCGGGTCGTAGGGCGGCCAGTCCTCCAGCAGCCCCGCCGCGCTCTGCTCGCCGCTCGGCACGAGATCCGGCTTGACGCCGAACTCCACCAGCGCGGCGGCCGTCTGCTCGCCCACCGCGGCGACCTTGATCCCCGCGAAGGCCCGCGCGTCGAGCCCGTACTCCTCGAACTTCTCGCGTACCGCCTTGACCGCGTTGACGGACGTGAAGGCGATCCACTCGTAGCGGCCGGTCACCAGACCCTTGACCGCACGCTCCATCTGCTGCGGGGTGCGCGGCGGCTCGACCGCGATGGTCGGCACCTCGTGCGGGACCGCGCCATAGCTGCGCAGCTGGTCGGAGAGCGAGGCCGCCTGCTCCTTGGTACGCGGTACGAGGACCTTCCAGCCGAAGAGCGGCTTGGACTCGAACCACGCGAGCTGGTCACGCTGAGCCGCGGCACTGCGCTCGCCGACCACGGCTATGACGGGCTGATGGCCCTCGGGCGAGGGCAGCACCTTCGCCTGCTTGAGGACCTGCGCGATCGTGCCGAGCGTGGCCGTCCACGTGCGCTGGCGCGTCGTGGTGCCGGCGACGGTGACGGTCAGCGGGGTGTCGGGCTTGCGGCCCGCGGCCACCAGCTCGCCCGCCGCCGCGGCGACCGTCTCCAGCGTCGTCGAGACGACGACTGTGCCGTCGCTCGCGCCGACCTCGGTCCAGCAGCGTTCGCTGGCGGAGCGGGCGTCGACGAAACGCACGTCCGTGCCCTGCGCGTCGCGCAGCGGCACACCCGCGTACGCCGGCACGCCCACGGCCGTGGCGATACCCGGCACGACCTCGAAGGGAATGCCCTCGGAGGCGCAGACGAGCATCTCCTGGCCGGCGTTCCCGTCCAGGCCCGGATCGCCGGTCACCGCACGGACGACCCGCTTGCCGGAGCGCGCGGCCTCCATGACAAGATTGGCCGCATCCCTGAGGACCGGGATCCCGGCGGTCGTTGACGCGTCGTCAACAATCGTCAGTTCAGGCGTGCTCACGCTCGCCCGCGCATGGCCGCGCACGACGTCGAGCACATCCGGCTCGGCGATCAGCACGTCCGCGCCCGCGAGCGCCTCCACAGCGCGCAGTGTCAGCAGTCCGGGGTCGCCGGGGCCGGCGCCGAGGAAAGTGACGTGCCCGTGTGCCGAGTACGCCGAAGAGTTGGCGGTGGGACTGGTGGGGCTCAAAGTGCTCGCTCCCCCATAAGACCGGCCGCACCCTTGGCGAGCATCTCGGACGCGAGTTCGCGACCGAGCGCGATGGCGTCGCCGTGCGACTGGGGTACGGGACCGGTGGTGGACAACTGCACGAGCGCGGAGCCGTCGGTGTTGCCGACGACGCCCCGCAGGCGCATCTCATGAACAGCCTGCCCGTCGGCCAGCAGGTCGGCCAGCGCACCCACAGGTGCGGAGCAGCCGGCCTCCAGGGCGGCGAGCAGGGAACGCTCGGCGGTCACGGCGACCCGGGTGTGCGGGTCGTCGAGCTCGGCGAGCGCGGCGGCGAGGTCGGCCTCGGCGGCCGTGCACTCGATCGCCAGGGCCCCCTGGCCGGGGGCCGGCAGGATGAAGTCCACCGACAGGTAGTCGGTCACCTCGTCGCTCCTGCCGATGCGGTTGAGCCCGGCCGCGGCAAGCACCACGGCGTCCAGCTCCCCGCTGTGTACGTATCCGATCCGGGTGTCGATGTTTCCGCGGATCGGCACGGTCTCTATCTGCAGCCCGTGCGCACGTGCGTACGCGTTGAGCTGCGCCATCCGGCGCGGCGAGCCGGTCCCGACGCGGGCGCCGCTCGGCAGCCGGTCGAAGGTCAGTCCGTCGCGCGCCACCAGCGCGTCCCTCGGGTCCTCGCGCGGCGGGATCGCCGCGAGCGTCAGATCCTCGGGCTGCGCGGTGGGCAGGTCCTTCAGCGAGTGGACGGCGAAGTCGACGTCGCCTCGCAGCAGGGCGTCCCGCAGTGCGGTGACGAAGACCCCCGTGCCGCCGATCTGCGCGAGATTCTCGCGGGAGGTGTCTCCGTACGTGGTGATCTCGACGAGCTCGACGGGACGGCCGGTCAACTGGCGCACCGCCTGTGCCACTTGCCCGGACTGGGCCATGGCGAGCTTGCTGCGCCTGGTCCCGAGCCTCAGTGCCCTCTCGGTCATACTCGCCCTCGGTTCTTGACGTCGGCGTCATTCAGGTCGGCCCGGCTGACGGAGGCGACCGTCTCCGGGTCGAGGTCGAAGAGTGTCCGCAGCGCGTCGGCGTACCCGGCGCCGCCGGGCTCGCTCGCGAGCTGCTTGACCCGCACGGTGGGCGCGTGCAGGAGCTTGTCGACGACGCGGCGCACGGTCTGCGTGATCTCGGCGCGCTGCTTGTCGTCCAGTCCGGGGAGCCGGCCCTCGAGCCGGGCGACCTCGCCGGCCACCACGTCGGCGGCCATGGTGCGCAGGGCGACGACGGTGGGCGTGATGTGCGCGGCCCGCTGGGCGGCGCCGAACGCGGCGACCTCGGCGGAGACTATGCCCCGCACCTGGTCGACGTCGGCGGCCATGGGCGCGTCGGCGGACGCCTCGGCGAGCGACTCTATGTCCACGAGCCGCACTCCGGGCAGCCGGTGCACGGCCGCGTCGATGTCCCGGGGCATGGCGAGGTCCAGCAGAGCGAGCCGTACGGCTCCGCCGTGCCGCGCCCCGGTCGCGGGGGCGCGGTGAATGCTGCGCCCGGCGTTCTCCACCCAGGCGCCATGCTGCGCGAGCGAGTCGTCAAGCCCGACGGGACACTCGTCCGGCACACTCAGCCCCGCCGGCGCTTGAGGCGCACCATCCAGCCCCCACCGCATCCCGGCCCCCGGGTGCTGCCGGACGGGCTGAGTTTCCCGGGCTCCCGCACATTCAGCGTCGTGGGG
>NZ_JBFAYB010000141.1:0-14822 GCF_040681075.1 Streptomyces sp. NPDC051907
CAGGGGGGACCCTGTGGGAGAGTAGGACGCCGCCGAACAATCATTGTGGGAGAGCCCCGCACCTTATGGTGCGGGGCTTTTCTGCGTTCAAGACCTAGTTAGGGTCTAGGTATGCGCTATGACCTTGTCATCTTCGACAACGACGGTGTGCTCGTCGACAGCGAGCCCATTTCCAACACCATCCTGGCCGGCTATCTGACGGAGCTCGGCCACCCCACCTCGTACGAGGAGTCCTTGCGGGACTACATGGGGGCCGCCGTGCATCGGGTGCACGACACGGTGATGGAGCGGAGCGGGCAGAGGCTGCCCGCCGACTTCGACGAGATATTGCACGCTCGCGTCTTCGCCGCCTTCGAGCGGGAGCTGGTGCCCGTCGACGGCGTGGCCGAGGTGCTCGGGAAGCTGGTCGCCGACGGTGTTCCGTACTGCGTCGCGTCGTCCGGGAGCCATGAGCGGATCCGGGTCGGGCATCGGAAGACCGGGCTCGACCAGTGGTTCCGCGAGGAGACCGTCTTCAGCGCGGAGGACGTGGGCCGGGGCAAGCCGGCGCCCGATCTGTTTCTGCACGCTGCCGAGCGGATGGGCGTGGCGCCCGAGCGGTGCGTCGTCGTGGAGGACAGCCGGCTCGGGGTGCAGGCGGCGCTGGCGGCCGGGATGGACGTCTACGGGTTCACGGCGATGACGGCGGCCGAGCGGCTGGCGGGGGCCAAGGGGTACTTCGGGGCGATGGCGGAGCTGCCCGCATTGCTCGTGTGATCTATCTACCCAGTGGTAGGTAGGCGGCCTACGCTGTGCGGCCATGACGGATGCGCGGTTGCGGCGTGGGCGGGTCTCCCTGGGGCTGAGCTTCTTCGCGCAGGGGGTGGCCTTCGCTCTCCTCGTGACGCGTATCCCGGCCATTCAGGACCGGTACGGGATATCCGACGCGCTGCTGCCCCTCTTCCTCGCCGCCGTGCCGATCCTCGCCGGCGTGGCGAGCGTCTGTGCGGAGCGGCTGGTGCGGAGGGTCGCGCCGAGTGTGGTGCTCAGGTGGTCGCAGCCGCTCGTGCTGGCCGCGCTGGTCGCGGTCGGGGCGGGGAGTCAGTTCTGGCATGTGGCCGTCGCGCTGGGGCTGTTCGGGCTGGCGGTGGGGGCGCTGGACGCGTCCATGAACATGCTGGGGGTGAGCCTTCAGCGGGCGTACGGGCGCAGCATCATGATCGGGTTCCACGCGGCGTACAGCCTGGGCGGGATCGTGGGGGCGTCGCTCGCCTGGGGCGGGGCGCACTGGGAGCTCTCGCTGCTGGTGTCGTATCTGCCGGCGGCGGTCGTGCTGCTGCCCGTCGTGCTCGTCGCCAGTCGTTGGTACGTGGACGGGGAGCGCGGCGCAGGGCCAGGCACAGGAGCTGATTCTCCGGCGGCTGGAGCGGCTGGAGCGGCTGGGGGGTCTGGGGGGTCTGCGGGGGTCGCGTTCAGTGTGCTGCTGCCGTTCTGTCTGGTGATGACGTTCGCGTACATCGGGGACTCGACGGTGGCGAATTGGAGCGCGAAGTACCTCCAGGACGTGCTCGGCTCGTCGGAGGAGCTGGCGACCGTTCCGTACAACGCCTATATGGTCACCACGCTGTTGGGGCGGGTGGTCGGGGACCTGGGGGTGCGGCGCTTCGGGGCGGTGGCGGTCGTGCGGTGCGGGGTGGTCCTCGCGGCGGGCGGGTTCGCGGTGGTGGCCGTGGCGCCCGGGGCGTGGGTGGGGATGCTCGGGTTCACGATGCTCGGGCTCGGGCTGAGTGTGATCGTGCCGCAGACGTTCGCGGCGGCGGGGCGGAAGGCGTTCGAGAGTGGGAGCCCTGGGGCCAGTGATGCGGCGGTCGCTCGGCTGAACGTATTCAATTACGTGGGGTTCCTGGTCGGTTCGCCGTTGGTCGGGGCGCTCGGCGACGCGTGGAGCTACCGGGGGGCGATGCTCGTGCCCCTGGTGTTGGTGCTGGTCACGTTCCGGTACGCCCCTTCGTTCGGGGCGGACAGCGCCCGATACGGTGGCGGGCATGAGCGGCCGCGGGTTGTTGATGTGGGACGAGGCGGTAACGAAGTATGACTTCGGGCCCGCGCATCCGATGGATCCGGTGCGGCTCGCACTGACCATGGCGTTGGTGCGGGCGTACGGGCTCGATCGCGCGGTGGACGTCGTCGCCGCGAAGCCGGCGGGGGACTCGACGCTGCGGCTCGTCCACCGCGAGGACTTCGTGGCGGCCGTGCGGGAGGCGTCGGCGAATCCGAAGGCGGCGGACCAGTCGTACGGGCTGGGCACCGCCGACGACCCCGCCTTCGCCGGGATGCACGAGGCGTCGGCGCTCATCGCGGGGCAGTCGGTGGGCGCGGCGGAGGCGGTGTGGCGGGGCGTGGCCGCGCACGCGGTGAACTTCGCGGGCGGGCTGCACCATGCGATGCCGGGGGCGGCGTCCGGATTCTGCATCTACAACGACGCGTCGCTGGCGATCGCGCGGCTGCTCGAGCTGGGGGCGGAGCGGGTCGCGTACGTCGATGTGGACGTGCATCACGGGGACGGGGTCCAGGCGGCGTTCTGGGACGACCCGCGGGTGCTGACGATCTCGCTGCACGAGCATCCTCGGCTGCTCTTCCCGGGGACGGGGTGGCCGGAGGAGACGGGGCCGGCGGGCGCGGGGGAGGGCAGCGCGGTGAACGTCGCGCTGCCGGCGGGGACGGGCGACGAGGGGTGGCTGCGGGCGTTCCACGCGGTGGTGCCGGAGCTGTTGGCGGATTTCAGGCCGCAGGTGCTGGTGACGCAGCATGGCGCGGACACGCACTTCGAGGACCCGCTCGCCCATCTCGCGGTCTCGCTGGACGCGCAGCGCGCGGTCCAGGAGGCGTGCCACGAGCTGGCGCACGAGTACGTCGAGGACGGGCGCTGGGTGGCTCTCGGGGGTGGGGGGTACGCGGTGGTGGACGTGGTGCCGAGGTCGTGGACGCACCTGGTGGGGATCGCGGCGCATGCGCCGGTGGACCCGGAGTCGGTGATTCCGTCGTCGTGGCGGGACGAGGTGTACGCGCGTACGCGGCAGGTGGCGCCGGGGCGGATGACGGATGGGCGTGCGGTGCGGTGGCGGGGGTGGGACGAGGGGTACGACCCGGCGGATCGGCTGGATCAGGCGGTGCTGGCTACGCGGCGAGCGGTGTTTCCGTTGCGGGGGCTGCTGGCGTAGGGGGCGCTGCGCGGGCTCTCCCCCACCCCGCCCCTTCCCGAAACCGGGGCTCTGCCCCGGGCCCCGGGGGTGGTCGCGGGGGTACGGGGTACCCCGGCGACCCCGTGTCGCGAGCGGCGGCTTCGCGCCGCGGGCGCAGGGGCCCTGGGCCGTAAGCGGCGGGTTTGCGCCGCGGGCGCAGGGCCTTGGGCACCACGGCGGCTTCGCCCACCGCGCAGGGGGCCCTTGGCCGTCGCGGCGGGTTCGCGCCAACCGCACCCCGCCGCTTCCCGGAACTGGGGCTCCGCCCCGGGCCCCGGGGGTGGTTGTGGGGGTACGGCGTACCCCGGCGACCCCGTGTCGTGAGCGGCGGCTTCGCGCCGCGGGCGCAGGGCCTGGGCCGTGAGCGGCGGCTTCGCGCCGCAGGGCGCAGGGGCCCTGGGTCGTAAGCGGCGGGTTTGCGCCGCGGGCGCAGGCCTTGGGCGCCACGTGCGCCACGGCGGCTTCGCCCACCGCGCAGGGGGCCCTTGGGCGTCGCGGCGGGTTCGGGCCACCCGAGCAAGCACCCTGGACATCGCGGCGGGTTCGCGTCACCCCCGCATGCCCTTAGACGTCAGCGGCGGTTCGCGTCACCCGCCCAGGGGCCCTTGGACGCCCCGGCGGGTTCGCGCCACCCCACCCCCCCCGCACGGCCCCCGGACGTCAGCGGCACCTCCTCGACCCGCCTCCGCCCCCCGCTCCTCGTCGCCGAGGCTCTCGCCCCTCCTGGGCGCCGCCCGCCCCCCCGCTCACCTCACCCTCCCCATTACGCCAACTGTGCGGAGTAATCCCGCTTTTGACCCCCCGCCCCCCTCCGTGCGGAAGCATCGGCAGCGTGTTGAGCACCGGAGCGCTTCGTGCGCATCTGTTGGCCGCTCGGTTGGCCGGGCGGGTTGCCACTTCCCGGGAAGAGAGTCTGCGGAGTTATCGGCTCTTCGCTGCCCGCGATCCGCGCGTGACCCTGGGGCTCGATCCCGAGTGGGCCTGGGGGGAGCGGGACGTCATCGCGCTCATGGCCGACAAGTGCGGGGTCTCCGACGATCCGAAGTACGTCGCCGGGCCCGATGTCATCGATCCGGAGCGGACCCTGACCGGGCTCGGGGCGTTCGCCGAGCGGCTGGGAGAGGTCGCCGCCCGGCGGGGGGCCGTGCTCTTCGGGACCGGGCATCCGCATCGGCTGCTGGGGTTCTACGCAGGGCTGGCAGACGCATTGTCGGCGGCAGGATGTCTCGTTCTCACACCCGCGCAGGGGCGATGTGTCGACATAACGACCCGGTTCGGCGTACGTACGTACAACCTTGAGTACGTACGAGGAGTCGCGCTGGTGCGGGAACCCGGCGCCCGGGGAGCAGGGACCCAGGCGGGCGCCCACACCCATTCCCCCCTCCCGGTTCGGGTCGCGCTCGAGGGCGCCATGGAGGCCGGCGGGCCCCTGCCCGAGCTGGTCGTCGGGGATCACGGATGGGTCTGCGGGGCAGGTCAGCTGGGGATTGAGGCCATCGGCCTGGCCGACACCGACGATCCCGCGCTCTTCGTCGGCGAGGCCGAGGGGCGCGTGTCCGTCGCCGTTCCGCTTGATGACGCTGTGCGGTCCGATTACTACCGACCGCTTACTCGCTATGTACTCAATCGAGCGTGTCTGTCACAGTAGGCGGCCGATCGCTGCTCCTCTTCCCCACTCGCATCACCCGCCCCTAGTCTGGTGAGTGAGCGCACCGCGACGAAGAGTCACCGGAGGGGAAGCCGGTGTGCGTCGTGTGCGGAAGGTACAGGTGGGTCATGGCTGCTGGCAGCGAGAGGCCTCTCAACGAGGTCAAGTTCCTTACCGTGGCGGAAGTCGCCTCGGTGATGCGAGTGTCGAAGATGACCGTGTACCGCTTGGTGCACAGCGGTCATCTGCCGGCGATCCGGGTGGGGAGGTCCTTCCGGGTTCCGGAGCAAGCGGTTCACGAGTACCTCCGCGAATCCTTCGTGGGGGTGGAATCCGCGTAGGCGGAGCTCTTCGGCTCCCCTCGGATTACGTCCCTCACTCGGCGGCAGGTAGGCTAGGCCGACGTAGGTCGTGTGGGCCCAGACGCCCCGCACCGAGTGAAGAGAAGTGAGCGAGGGTAGTCGTGGGCTCTGTTATCAAGAAGCGGCGCAAGCGGATGGCGAAGAAGAAGCACCGCAAGCTGCTCAAGCGCACGCGCGTTCAGCGTCGCAACAAGAAGTAAGCGGCAGCTGTCCGTGTTTTTCCGCGGCCCCTCCACCAGCACGGTGGAGGGGCCGCGGTGCGTTTTCGACGTGGCAGAAGAGCGTCATGGCAGAGTCGTGGCAAAAGACCGCCTTGCGGTCATCACAGCGCAACACCGAACCGCTACGGTGACGCGTAAAGGCGGACCGAGGGAAGGCGCTGATCTTGGGGAAGGTCGTGCTCGTCACCGGAGTGGCCCGGCAGCTGGGAGGCCGGCTCGTACGGCGCATCCAGCGGGACCCCGAGGTGGACCGGGTGATCGGCGTCGACGCGGTGGGGCCTGAGCACCATCTCGGCGGGGCGGACTTCATCCGCGCGGACATCCGCCAGCCCGCCATCGCCCGCGTCCTCGCGGAGCACGCCGTCGACACCGTCGTGCACATGGACGTCACGGGCACGCCGCTGGGCGCCGGAGGCCGTACGGCGGTCAAAGAGACCAATGTCATCGGCACCATGCAGCTGCTGGGCGCCTGCCAGAAGTCGCCCACCGTCAAGCGGCTGGTGATCAAGTCCAGTACGAGCGTGTACGGCTCCGCGCCCCGCGACCCCGCGGTCTTCACCGAGACCACGCCGCCCAAGTCGCTGCCGAGCGGCGGCTTCGCCAAGGACGCGGTCGAGGTCGAGGGGTACGTCCGCGGGTTCGCCCGCCGCCGGCCCGACGTGGCGGTGTGCGTCCTGCGCTTCGCGAACATCCTCGGGCCGTGCGCGGACTCGCCGCTCGCCGAGTTCTTCTCGCTGCCCGTCATGCCGACCGTCTTCGGCTACGACCCGCGCCTGCAGTTCGTCCACGAGGACGACGTGATCGACGTGCTGCGGATCGCCCTGAACGATCCGAGGCGCGGGACGCTCAACAGCGGCACGTTCAACATCGCGGGAGACGGCGTCCTGCTGCTCTCGCAGTGCTCGCGGCGGCTGGGACGGCCGACGATGCCGGTGCTGCTGCCGGCGGTCACCTGGGTGGGCTCGGCGCTGCGCACGGTCGGTGTCACCGACTTCTCGCCCGAGCAGATCCGGCTGCTGACCCATGGCCGGGTGGTGAGCACCTCGCAGATGCGCGAGACACTGGGCTTCAACCCGAAGTTCACGACAGCGGAGACGTTCGCGGACTTCGCACGCAGCAGAGGGCCGGGGCTGCTGCCGCCGGACCGGCTGGCCAGGGCGGTGGACCAGGTGGCCGCCGCGCTGCCCTTCATGGGCGGGGCGACAGCCGTGCGGACCGCGACCTCCGCCGCGACCACGACGGCCCCCGCGGGTTCCCGGGCCCGTCACACGACTCAGAGCGACGCCGAATAAGGAGCGCAGCCAACGATGGCGGACGCCAAGGTCATTCCGTTCGACGACGACCGCTCGCGCGGCAGCGCGCAGCGCTCGGCGCGGCGGCGCCCCGGCGGGGGCGGCCGCCGCAAGACCGATCCCGCGGTGGTGGGCGAGGCTCCGGTCAGCCCCCTGCCCGGCCAGCAGACGCCGGTACGGGCCGCGGACGCGGGTCATTCGGGTCACACGGGCCAGAGCCGTCCAGGGCAGCCGCGCGCGGACGCCGGTGCTCGGCAGGCGCCCGAGGCCGCCGACGCGAGCGGCCGGGGCAGTTGGGACCGGCGGGTCGCGGGCGGGCTGGCGTTCCTGCGCCGCCGCATCACCGGCGACTACGAGGTCGACGAGTTCGGCTACGACAAGGAGCTCACCGACCAGGTCCTGATGTCGCTGGTCAGGCCGCTGTACGAGAAGTACTTCCGGGTCGAGGTGAAGGGCGTCGAGAACATCCCGGCCGAGGGCGGGGCGCTCGTGGTGGCCAACCACTCGGGGACGCTGCCGCTGGACGGGCTGATGATGCAGATCGCCGTCCACGACAACCACCCGGCGGACCGTCATCTGCGGCTGCTCGCCGCGGACCTGGTGTTCATGCTGCCCGTCGTCAACGAGCTGGCCCGCAAGGCCGGGCACACCCTGGCGTGCTCTGAGGACGCTGAGAGGCTCCTCCAGGGCGGCGAGGTGGTCGGGGTGATGCCCGAGGGCTTCAAGGGCATCGGCAAGCCCTTCAGCGAGCGCTACAAGCTCCAGCGCTTCGGGCGCGGCGGTTTCGTCTCGACGGCGCTGCGGGCCGGCACGCCGATCGTGCCGTGCTCGATCGTCGGGGCGGAGGAGATCTACCCGATGATCGGCAACGCGAAGACGCTGGCGCGGCTGCTGGGCTTCCCGTACTTCCCGATCACGCCCACGTTCCCCTGGCTGGGGCCGCTCGGGGCGGTGCCGCTGCCGACGAAGTGGACGATCCAGTTCGGCGAGCCGATCCCGACGGACGGGTATCCGCCGGAGGCGGCGGAGGACCCGATGCTGATGTTCAACCTGACCGACCAGGTCCGGGAGCAGATCCAGCACACGCTCTACAAGCTGCTGGTGCAGCGCAGGTCCGTCTTCTTCTGACACGTGTCCGCGTTCTGACATGTGTCCGCGCGGACAGCGGGCCGGCGGACGATCGACAGGTGGGCAGGCGGACGCACGCACATGGGCGGCCGCTCCCTCGCGGGAGCGACCGCCCATCCGTGCACCGGTGCACGCCCTCCTAGCTCGCGTCCTCGCCGTCGAAGCCGAGGCCCGGCAGGATGCCCGGGAGCAGCGGCGGGATGGTGACGTCCGGCTGCGGCTGCGTGGACTGCTTGCCGGACGGGGACGGGCTCGCGCCGTTCGTCGGCGGGTCGAGGAGGCCGCCGCCCGTGTCGCCGCCGAGGAGGCCGTCGTCCGTCGTCGCGCCGGATCCGGATCCCGACGGGTTCGGCTGGCCGACCTCGCCGGGGCGGCTGTCGCCCGCGCCCGGTGAGGACGGGGACGTACGGCTGCCGGGGTCCGATGTTCCCGGGGAGCTCGGGGTAGATCCCGGGACCTGGGAGCCGCGGCTCCTCTCGGGCGCCTTCGGCAGCAGCGACTCCAGCGGCTGGACCTCTTGGTCTATGGCGTCGAAGACGGAGTTCACCTCGTCGCCGACGTCGGTCAGCTGGGCGGGCAGCCGGTCGCGGAGCCCGTTCCACGCCTCGCGGTGGGCGCGGGAGAACGAGTCGAGCGCGGCGATCGGTCCGATCTTGCCGTCCCGTTCGTACTCCGCGAGCAGCAGGCGGTGGCCTTCGCTCGCGTCGTGCCGCATGCCGTTCAGCGCGCGGCGGACCTCGCCGAGCGACTCATGGTCCATATCGCCCGCACGACCGCGCTCCATGAGGCGGCGCGCCTCGCTGAGGCGGGTCGAGGCCTGGTTCAGATAGAGCTCGCCGCGGTCGGAGTCGTCGTCCGCCAGGCCGAGCTTGAGATCTTCCATACCGCGCTTCAGCCCGTACAGCGAGTCACCCGGAAGGGCGTCGGAACTGGCAGCGGCCACTCCGCTGAAGGCGCCCGCCGCTACTCCGACGGTGAGACCGCCGGCCGCGAGCCCCTTGGACCAGCGGGAGCGTGGCCGCAACTTCCGGAGCGGGGAGGCCCGATGGGCGCCGCGGCCGGACGACCGCTGCTCGGGCACCGTAGGGCCTGCGGACTCACCGCCCGTGGCGGCGTCCTCCTGCAGCATCGCCTCCATGGCTGCCACGAGCTGAGCCCGCTGCACCACTTTGACCTCGGGGTCCAGCTCCGGTCTCGGCAGTTCGCCGAGACCGGTAGCCAGAGCCAACAGCCGTTCTTGCTCGGTCGGTTCGACCGATGCGTCGGGCTGCTCGGCCGTCTGCTCTTCCAAGGCCTGGGCGAAGGCGTTCGCCCGCCGGTGTGCCGAAACGTTCGCGATCACTGGCGGCACCTCCTCTCGTCATGACGATCGACTCCCCTGGGGGTCTGGAGGGTTGCACGCCTTGAGCACATCCACGCAGATGAGTGAGTGGCTGTGGGCATGGCGTGACCACAGGGAGCCTGCATCCCGCACAACGAGCGTCGCGGCACTTGGGTTACGCGCGAAAGATGATCGGACCAGTGCGTCATCGAGGCGTCACCGATTGTGAGTTGAGGGCCGGATGCCGGTGGTGGGCCGAATCCGGTCGCGGGCGTCGGCTGGCGTCGTGAGAGCCAGTGGTTCTGAGGGGTGTCGGGACGCCGGAAGCGTCGGGGATCCGGCAGATCCCGGCAGGTCCCGGTCCCGGTGGGTCCCGGTGGGTCCCGATCGGCCCGGGGGCGGGCCGGGCGGGCCCGGTCCGTTCCGATTGGTCCCAGTGGATCTCTGTCGATCTCTGTCGATCTCAGTCAGTCTCGGTCGGGTGTAGCTGGTCTGGCGGTCCCGGGGGCGCGGGGGGCGTCGGCGGGTGTCAGCGGGCGTCGTCCGGGAGGAGACGGGCCAGGGTGCGTACGGCTCGGTACTGGAGCGTCTTGATCGCGCCCTCGTTCTTGCCCATCACCCGGGCGGTCTCCGCGACCGAGAGGCCTTGCAGGAAGCGCAGGGTCACGCACTCCTGCTGCTGGGGGTTGAGCTTGCGGACCGCTTCCAGCAGAGCGGCGTTGGAGAGGGACTCCAGGACGGAGTCCTCGGGGCTGCGCTCGACCTCGTTGGCGTCGAGCATCTCGCCGGTGGTGACCTCCAGCCGGAAGCGGCTGGACTTGAAGTGGTCGGCCACCAGGTTGCGGGCGATCGTGACCAGCCAGGCGCCGAAGTCGCGGCCCTGCCAGGTGAAGGTGGAGATGCGGCGCAGGGCGCGCAGGAAGGTCTCGCTGGTGAGGTCCTCCGCCGTCGCCTTGCCGCCCACGCGGTAGTAGATGTAGCGGTAGACGGTGTCGCTGTACTGGTCGTAGAGCCGGCCGAAGGCGTCGGCCTCGCCCGCCTGGGCGCGCTCGACCAGGTCCATCATGCGGGCGCTGTCGCTGTCGGCGCTGGGGCGGCGGGCGGTGGTCGAGGAGCCGGAGCTGCCCCGGGACGCCCGTCTGCCGGCCACCCGTCCGTCGCCCGACCGCCGCCCCTCGACGACGCCGCTGCGCGCCGGCCCCTTCTCGATGCCGTCGGCCAGGGCGTAGCAGGGGGCGGCAGGGCCGCTCATGGCGAAGCGGGGCGTGGCGAATGCGGGGACGGCGTACGCGGTGGGGACGAAGCCGCGCAAGTGGTCGAGGACCGTTGCGCGCAGCGTAGCCAGGCCCGAGGCGTCAACCCCGACGTGTGGGTACACGGGACTCCCAGAGGCAGAGCTTCCATCACGTGCAGTGCGGGACCGTTCACCCGTCGTGGGGACTGGTTTGGTCCGTCATGCGTCTGAGGAGAATAACGCTTCGTACAGGCAGTGCTACACCCAGTTGCTCAAATCATCGTTTCCGTCGCTTCTGTTCCACCTACACGATGGATCTGGTCGCACATGGTGACCATCTATTGATCGAATTGGGTCGTCATCTGTCTAGTACGGCGTTCTGTTGTGCACGGACCGCAGGAATATGACTGGCCGGGGAAGTGGACGGGTAAGACCCCGGATTGGCCGCCGACGCGGGCGCGTTCACCCTCCCGAACACAGTGCGCACTCCCCGAAACGCGAACGCCTCCACCGTCGTGAACACGTCACGACAGTGGAGGCGGACGGGGGCGGGAAAGGGGGAGGGAGAGGGAGGGGAGAGGGGCGCCGGGCCGTCAGCGGCGGCGGCGGTGCAGGGCGACCGCGGCCGCCGTGCCGCCCGCCAGGGCGCCGACGCCGGCCGCAGCCGGGATGCCGACCTTGGCCGCCTTGCGGCCGGTGCGGTAGTCGCGCAGCCGCCACTCGCGCTCGCGCGCGTGCCTGCGGAGCTTGGTGTCCGGGTTGATCGCGTACGGATGCCCCACCAGCGAGAGCATCGGGATGTCGTTGTGCGAGTCGCTGTAGGCCGCGCAGCGGCCCAGGTCCAGGCCCTCGGCGTGGGCCAGGGCGCGGACCGCCTCGGCCTTGGCGGGGCCGTGCAGCGGCTCGCCCACCAGCTTGCCGGTGTACACGCCGTCCACGGACTCGGCGACCGTGCCCAGCGCGCCGGTCAGGCCGAGGCGGCGGGCGATGATCGTGGCGGTCTCCACGGGGGCCGCGGTGACCAGCCAGACCTTCTGGCCCGCGTCGAGGTGCGCCTGGGCGAGGGCACGGGTGCCGGGCCAGATGCGGTCGGCCATGTACTCGTCGTAGATCTCCTCGCCGATGGACATCAGCTCGGAGACGCGGTGGCCCTTGACGATGGACAGGGCGGACTCGCGCACGTCCTGCATATGCTCCGGATCCTCGACGCCGGCGAGTCTGAACCAGGTCTGCTGCCAGGCGAATCGGGCCAGCTCGCGACGTTGGAAGAACTTCCGCTTGTACAGGCCCCGGCCGAAGTGGAAGATCGCGGCGCCCTGCATCACGGTGTTGTCGAGGTCGAAGAAAGCGGCGGCGCGGTCGTCCCCGGCGACGGGGAACTCCGGTTCGGCGCGCGAGGCGGTCTCGTCCTGGTCCAGCGTGCCGAGCGCGTCGAGCGCCTCGTACTGCTGTGACGACTTACGCGCTGCCTCGGCTGCTGCCTCGCCTGCCAGGACGCTCCGCGCGGTGGCGGAGCGCCTACGGGGGGTGAGCCATCCCAGTGCGGCCATGTCGTGAGCATAGCCAGTCTGTTCGGTAGTTCCCGACACGCCGGGGTGCGATGGCGTGAACTCTGCGCGACCGGCCTGTTAACCGGGTGATTTAGGTACGAAACCACCCGCATGGGTGGCGTATGGGCGCGGCGCGTGCCCATCGCGCCGCCGGGCGTCTCTCCCGCGCTCCGGTGCGCGGCCGCTGGGGCCGCGCCGTGCGTGCGCGGGCGCAGAATGGGCGTATGAGTCCTGTGCTGCGGCGTAACAAGAAGAAGGCCGGCGAACGGGTGGTGACGCTCATCGGGAAGCCGGGGTGTCACCTCTGCGACGACGCGCGGGCCGTGATCGAGGAGGTGTGCACGGAGGCCGGGGCGTCCTGGGAGGAGAAGGACATCACGCAGGACGAGGCGCTGCACCGCGCGTACTGGGAGCAGATCCCGGTCGTCCTGGTGGACGGGGAGCAGCACACCTTCTGGCGGGTGGACGCGGACCGGCTGCGGCGGGCGCTGGCGGCCTGAGCGGACGGCGTGTACGGACGGCTGGCCTGTACGGACGGCCTGTACGGACGGCTGGCCTGAGCGGACGGCCTGTACGGATGGCCTGCACGGACCGTCGGCCGGACGCCGGGGCACCTGTCTAGGCGTCTGCCGGGCGGCGGCGGCCCTGAGCTGGGTCGCCTGTCGGGCGGCCACGAGCTGAGGTGTCTGCCCTCAGGGCGGCGGCCGCCCTGAGCTGGGGCGTGTCGGGGCCGGATACGATTGTGGTCGATTTGTGTGGGTTCTCGCGGACCGGCCCGGCTCTATCGGGATGCGATGCGGACAGGGCACAGTAGGCGGTCTCGGGGGCGCGTTCGTGAGGAGTGTGTACGGGTTTGCCCCCTTCGGCTCTCTGCAGGACCGAGGTGGTCCATGGTTCCTGGATCGGGCGATCAGATTGCGTGACCCCGGTCACTTTGCTCGGACAAAGCGGACACCATCTTTGTGCACGCGTTCACAAAGACATAGCCTGCATTCGACGGGGCGGTCCTTGGACATACGGCCGCCTGCAGCCTCGCTCATCCCGCAGGAGCACCGTGGCAACTGGCCGAAATCACCGACCGGCGACCCGTAGCCGAGGAATCCCCGAGGCCACCGTCGCCCGGCTTCCGCTGTACCTGCGCGCCCTGACCGCGCTGTCCGAGCGGTCCGTGCCCACTGTCTCCTCCGAGGAACTGGCCGCTGCCGCCGGGGTGAACTCGGCCAAGCTGCGCAAGGACTTCTCCTACCTGGGGTCGTACGGCACCCGCGGTGTCGGCTACGACGTCGAGTACCTCGTCTACCAGATCTCCCGCGAGCTGGGCCTGACCCAGGACTGGCCCGTCGTCATCGTCGGCATCGGCAACCTCGGCGCCGCCCTCGCCGGCTACGGCGGGTTCGCCTCGCGAGGCTTCCGGGTCGCCGCGCTGATCGACGCCGACCCGGCCATGGCCGGCAAGCCGGTCGCCGGGATCCCCGTCCAGCACACGGACGAGCTCGAGAAGATCATCAGCGACAACGGCGTGTCCATCGGCGTGATCTCGACGCCCGCGGGCGCCGCGCAGCAGGTGTGCGATCGGCTGATCGCGGCCGGCGTCACGTCCATCCTGAACTTCGCGCCCACCGTCCTGTCCGTGCCGGACGGCGTCGACGTGCGCAAGGTCGACCTCTCGATCGAGCTCCAGATCCTCGCCTTCCACGAGCAGCGCAAGGCCGGCGAGGAGGCCGAGGCCGCCGCGAGCGGCGCCACGGGCCCCGCCCGCAAGGGCCCCGGTCCTGACGGCGACCTGCCGGCGGTGATGCCGGCATGAGTCTCCTGGTCGTAGGCCTGAGCCACCGCAGCGCGCCGGTCAGCGTGCTGGAGCGGGCGTCGCTGTCCGCCGACGCGCAGATCAAGCTGCTGCACGACACGCTGGCCGCCGAGCCGGCGACCGAGGCGGCCGTGCTGGCCACGTGCAACCGCATCGAGCTGTACGCGGACGTGGACAAGTTCCACGCCGGCGTGGCCGAGCTGTCCACGCTTCTCGCGCAGCACAGCGGGGTCGGGCTCGAGGAGCTCACTCCCTATCTCTATGTGCACTACGAGGACCGGGCCGTCCACCACCTCTTCTCGGTGGCGTGCGGGCTGGACTCGATGGTCGTCGGCGAGGGGCAGATCCTCGGCCAGATCAAGGACGCGCTGGCGCTGGGGCAGGAGCTCCACACCGCGGGCCGGCTGATCAACGACCTCTTCCAGCAGGCCCTGCGGGTCGGCAAGCGCGCGCACAGCGAGACCGGGATCGACCGGGCCGGGCAGTCGCTCGTCACCTTCGGCCTCGAGCAGCTCGCGGCCGGCGCGGAGATCGACGACTGGGCCTCGGACAAGCGGGTGCTGGTCATCGGCGCGGGCTCGATGTCCTCGCTGGCCGCCACGACGCTCGCGCGGCTCGGCGTACGTGAACTCGTCATCGCCAACCGGACGCTTGATCGAGCGGAGCGGCTCGCCGCAGCGCTGACCGAGCCCGGCGGGGTGACGGCGCGCGCGGTGTCGATGGACGCGGTGGCCGATGAGCTGACACGTGCCGACGCGGCCGTGTCGTGCACGGGTGCGACCGGGCTGGTACTGACGGCCGAGGCGGTCGGCGACGCGCTCGCGGAGCGCGTGGTGCCGGCGGCCCCTGGCGGCACGGACCTGCGGGCGCCGGACGGAAGCCTGGTGGCGCGGCTGGCCGCGACGGCGGCGCGGGACGGGCGGGTGCGGGATCTGGCGGGCTCGGACGCGGTTGGCACCGGTCGGGGCGCTGCCCCGAACCCCGCGCCTCAATCGCCGGCGGGGCTGGATGGTGCGCCTCACGCGCCGGCGGGGCTGA
>NZ_JBFAYB010000142.1:0-13576 GCF_040681075.1 Streptomyces sp. NPDC051907
TCTCGAAGCGGCGCGGCTCGCCCGTCGCCGGATCGGCGAACTCCAGGACCTTCGCCAGGAGCTGGAGCGGGCGGGAGTAGTCGTCGGCGCGCCGCGCGGGGGGGCGCCGCGACAGCGGGGGGGGCCCGGGGGGGCGCCCCCCCCCCGCCCCGCGAACACGGCTTATCCGTACGTCAGTTGACGCCGCAGGCCGGTTGGCACCCCGTGCCGCGGCCCGTCAGAGCAGCTGCCGCGGACGGTAGACGGTCAGCGCCTCGGGGGCCTTGTCCAGCGTCAACTCGCTGGGGGCCTCGGACACTTCGCCGTCGTACGCCAGCGGGGTCCCCGGAGTGAGCCCGCGGATGGTCAGGCGCGGCATCGGCTGCGACGCGTGCACGGGCGAGCGGCTCAGCGGCCCCGCCGCGGCCGCCGCCAGCAGCCGCAGGCCCGGCCAGCGGCCGCCATGGACGATCCGTACGTCGAGGAGCCCGTCGGCGAGATCCTGGCGGTGGCCAGGCGTCGGACCCATCCGCTGGTAGACGCCGTTCCCGGCGAACAGCAGCCACATCGGACGGTGTCGTCCATGGACGTCCGCCTCCAGCGGGTGCTCTCCGCGCAGCACCCTCGCCGCGGCGAGCACGCCGGCCGGCCAGCCGCCGATCCGCGGCGACCAGCGCTCACGGATCCGTACGAGCTCCGGGTAGACGCCCAGGCTGAAGGTGTTGAGGAAGTAGCCGTGCCCTTCGCCCGCCGGACCCGGGGTGAATCTGCCCAGGTCGACGCGGACGGCCTCGCCGCCGGCCAGCGCCCGGCAGGTGTCCTCGACGTCCTCGATGCCCAGGTCGTAGGCGAAGTGGTTGAGCGTCCCGCCGGGGAAGACGGCCAGCGGCACGCCGTGGGCGGTGGCGACGAGGGCGGCGCGGTTGATCGTGCCGTCGCCGCCGAGGATGCCCAGGACCCGGCAGCGGCTCGCCGCCTTCTCCAGCTCCGCCGCCAGCTCCTCGGGCGCGCACTGCACGATCTCCGCGAGCGGCAGCGTCTCGGCCACCTGCCCGGCGGAGTCCGCCGAGCCCGCCTGCTCGTTGACGACGACCACCAGTCCCTCGCCGTCGGGCAGGGCGGGGGCATGGGTCCGGGGGCGGCCCGGCGGCGGCAGCTGCGACCGGGTCGGGACCACGCCGCGTACCGCGAAGGCCGCGCCGACGCCCAGCGCCGCGCCCACGAGCACGTCGCTCGGATAGTGCGCGCCGGTATAGACACGCGAGAACGCCACGGACGCGGCCAGCGGCGCGATGACCGCGCCCCAGGACTTCGACTCCAGGGCGACCCCGGTCGCGAACGCGGCGGCCGAGGCGGAGTGCCCGGACGGGAAGGACGTGGTGAACGGCTGGCGCTTGAGCTGCCGCATCACCGGAATGGCGTCCAGCAGCGGCCGCGACCTGCGCACCGACCGCTTGCCGACGGTGTTGATGAGGGCGGAGGCGACGGCGAGCGACGCCACCCCTCGAACGGCCGCCCGGCGCGAGCGGGCGCCGCGCCCCACCACCGCCATGCCGGCCGCCGCGCCGAACCAGAGCAGGCCGTGGTTGGCGCTATGGCTCAGCCGTGGCAGCACCGGCTCGGCGCCGGGCCACTTCACGGCGGCGACGCCGTGCAGCAGCTGCCGGTCCCAGCCGGTGAGCCGGGCGGCGACCCGCCGCCGGAGGGACTGATTGAGGTGTGCGTGTCCGTCTGACATGCCACGCGGGTACCCACAAGACGCGCCGTCCACGCAGGACGGAGAGCGGATGGGCGCAGGACTGGGCGCCGGCGCAGGCGCTTGAGCAGGGCGGGGTCCGGTGCGGAGGGGGTGCGGCAGGGTCGCGGCCGGGACGCCGCCGGGCGCCGTCGGGTGCTTGCGCACACGACCGACGAGCATCCGGTCCGAGGCCGACGGGCGGCTGGCGGTGTGTGCCTGGCGGTCCGCGTTCGACGGGCGGCCGGTCCGAGGCCTGCGTCCGGCGGTCTGTGCCTGGGGGTCCGCGTTCGACGGGCGGCCGGTCCGAGGCCTGCGTCCGGCGGTCTGTGCCCGACGGTCCGCGCCCGGCGGTCTGTCCCTGGCGGCCTGCGTTCGACGAGCAGCCGTTCCGCGGTCCGCGTTCGACGGGAGGCCCGCGCCGGGCGGCCTGCGTCCGGTGGTCTGCGCCCCCGGTCCGCGGTCGACGAGCGGGCCGGTCCGAGGTCCGCGCCCGGCGGTCTGCGCCCCCTCGACCCGCGCCCCCGCCCCGCGCCCCGCAGTCCGCGCCCGCGCCCCCACCCCGCCGGAATCCGGCACCCCGCCCCTCCAGGGTCGAAAGCCAGCCACCGCGGATCGCCGCGCGTGCCGTCGTTACGGGGCGCGTGGCCCCCCGCGGCGGCGAGTGCAGGCCATACCTCGCTCAGCGCCCGTGCCAGAGGTGCCCCGGCCCCCGTCGCCCGCCTAGGATCACCGGCATGGTCGCCTCCATACCCAACTGCGCGCCTCTGGCTGCCGGTTCGCGCCGCGCGCTGCCGTGTCCTTGTTGACGCCGGCGACCGTTCCCGCACACATCCCTTCGCGCGCCCGAATCCTCGACCGTTCCCGCGCCCGTTCCCGTGCCCGTTTCCGTGAACGTCTCACGACCGTCGTCTCGACACCTTCCTCCGAGGAGACCCGCGTTGTCCCCTGCCCTGGACCGCCGTGACCTGCTGAAGCTGCTCGCCGCCGCGCCCGTGGCCGCCCAGTTCGCCGCCGCCCCGCCCGTTGCTGCCGCCGCCGGGCACGGCATCCTCAAGCCGCTGCCGTCCGATGTGTTCACCATCCGCGGCACCAACGCCGAGACCAACGTCGCCGCACTGCGCGACACCGGCCTGCACACGCCCGAAGACCACTTCTTCGTCCGCAACCACACCTCGACGCCCGTCCTGGACGAGTCCGAGTGGAAGCTGACTGTGTGGGGCAGCGGACTGCGCGGACGGCCGGTGGAGTTCAGCTATGGACAGCTCCGGTCCCTGCCGGCCGTCACCCGCACCGCCGTCGTCGAGTGCGCCGGCAACGGGCGCAACTTCTACGCCACCCAGCAGGGCCAGCCCGTCGCCGGCACCCCCTGGACGCTCGGCGCGATCGGTGCGGCCAGCTGGCGCGGAGTCCGGCTGCGCGACGTGCTGCGCCGCGCGGGCATCGACCCGTCCGCCGTCCATGTGATGCCGCGCGGGCTGGACGACCCGTACGTCAGCGGCGGCGTCGACTACGGCAGGGTGCGCCGCCCGCTGCCTGCCGCCAAGGCGCTGGACGACGTGCTCCTCGCGTACGAGATGAACGGCGAGCCCCTCCCGTACGACCACGGCTTCCCGGTGCGGGTCGTCGTCCCCGGCTGGATCGGCATCGCGTCGATCAAGTGGCTCGGCGACATCCAGGTGAGCGCGACCCCCCTGTCGTCGCCGTGGACCACCGAGTTCTACCGCCTCTTCGGCGATGCCTACCCGGCGGGCGGCAGCGACCCCATCGGCCCCCAGACGGTCAAGAGCGCCCTGGAGCTGCCGCTGGGCGCGAGGCTTGAGGCGGGGACCGTGCACCGGCTGACCGGTCGCGCCTGGTCGGCGAAGGCGCCCGTCAGCCATGTCGAGATCAGCACCGACGGGGGCGCGCACTGGCGGCGCGCCCGGCTGCGGGACACCCCGTGCCGAGACGGCTGGGTCCGCTGGAGCGCCGACTGGCGGCCCCGCGCCGCCGGGCCGGCCGAGGTGCTCTCGCGGACCACCGACCGGGCCGGGAACACCCAGCCCGAGCGGTCCGTCCACAACACCCAGGGCTATCTCTTCGACGCCGTCGTCCGCCACCCGGTCACCGTCACCTGAGCGGCCGGGCGGCTCTCCCGCGTGGGAGGGCCGTGCGCTCTCCCGCCCGGCGAGATGGGCCAAACCTCCGTATAAAGGGCTCGTGGGCCGGGCAGAGGTTCCGGGATGCGAGCAGCGGAGGTGACGGCATGGCGCGGACGCCTCCGGAAGGCCGCGGCCCCGTCCGCTACGGTCCGCCCGCCCCCGAGCCCGGACTGCCCGTGCTGCCCGAGCTCGCGGACGTCCTCGCGGCCGCCGCGGGGCACGCCGTCGGCGAGGTGATCGGCGGCGGACCGGGGCTGCGCGAGGCCGCCTGCGGCTACTGGCAGCGGCGCGGCCTGCGCAGCAGCCCCCACGACGTGGTCGCCGCCCCCGGCGCGCAGCCGCTGCTGTTCGCGCTGATCGGGGCGTACGACGGGGACGTGCTGATGCCCCGCCCCTGCCCGGCCTCCTGGACGCCGCAGGCGCGCCTGCTCGGCAAGCCCGCCTACCATGTGCCGACTCCGGCGGAGTGCGGCGGCGTGCCCGATCCGTACGCCCTGCTGGAGACCGTGCGACGGGTGCGCGCCGAGGGCGGCATGCCCCGGCTGCTGCTGCTCTCCGTCGCCGACGACCCGACCGCCACCGTCGCGCCGCCCGAGACCCTGCGGGAGGCGTGCGAGGCGGCGGTGGGCGAGGGCCTGCACATCGTCAGCGACGAGACCTGGCGCGACACCCTCCACCGGCCGCACGACACCGTGCTGCTCAGCCCCGCCGAGATGTGCCCCACCGATGTGACCGTCTTCAGCGACCTCTCGGGCTCGCTCACGCCCGCCTCCTGGCCGGTCGCCGTCGCCCGCTTCCCGCCGACCGAGCAGGGCGCCGCCCGCCGGGCCAGGACCCTCGACTTCCTCACCGCTCTCGGAGCGCAGGTGGCCGGCCCCGTCGCCGCGGCCGCCGCCCACGCGCTCGGCGAGCCCGAGCACGTGCGGACGAGGTCCGAGCGGGCCGCCGCACTGCACGCGCGCGTGGCCGCCGCGGCCCACCGCGCGGTGCTCACCTCCGGCGCGCTCGCCAGGCCCCCGCAGGCGGGCCGGCATCTGTACGCGGACCTCGGCCCGCTCCGCGCCCGCCTCGCCGAACGAGGGGTGAGCGACTCCATGGAGCTCGAGGACTATCTGACCGCCCGCCTGGGCGCCCCGGCGCCCGGCGGACACCGGTTCGGGGACGAGCTGGGCGCGCTGCGCGTACGGCTCGCCACCGGCCCGCTGCTGGGCTCGACTCCCCAGGAGCGGCTGGAGTCGCTCGCCTCGCCCACACCCCTGGAACTGCCGCATGTGGCGGGCGCGTTGACGATTCTCGCCACGGCCTTCGACGAACTGCGTTGACCTTCGACCAACCGTGTTGACCTTCGACGAACCGCGTTGAACGGAGCCCCGGATGACGGAGTGGACGTCGCAACAGACCGAAGAGTCTGAACAGACGGAAGAATCCGAACGACAGACGGACCAGACGGAGCAGCCAGAGCAGACGGAAAAGCCAGAGCAGGCAGGGCGGCCAGAGCAGACGGAACAGCCAGGGCAGACGAGCCGGCCAGAGCAGACGGGGCAGCCAAGACAGCCGGGGCAGCCCGACCTCGCCCCGTACGCGTCCCCGCTGGAGACCGCTCAGCACCCGCTCCCCAAGGCCCCCACCCGCCCCCTCGACGAGATCCGCCGCTGGCCCAGATCCTTCGCCGACCGTCTGACGGCCCCGCTCCCCGGCGTACGCGCCATGGCCCGCCTCGCCAAGGAGGGCGCCTTCCGCCCCGGGGCCGACGGGCTCGGGGACATCCCCCTGCTGCCGTTCGAGCCCGGGCCGCTGCCCGCCGTGGACAGCACGACCGTCGCCGTGACCTGGGCCGGGCACGCCAGTTGGGTGGTGGGCATCGGCGGGCTGACCGTGCTGACCGACCCCGTCTGGTCCCGCCGGATCCTCGGCACCCCCGCCCGCCTCACCCCCGTCGGGGTGCGCTGGGAGGACCTGCCGCGCGTCGACGCCGTGGTCGTCAGCCACAACCACTTCGACCACCTGGACGCGCCGACCCTCAAGAGGCTCCCGCGGCACACCCCGTGCTTCGTCCCGGCCGGCCTCGGCCGCTGGTTCCGCCGCAGGAGATTCACCCGGGTGACCGAGCTGGACTGGTGGGAGGGCGCGGAGCTGGACGGCGTCCGCTTCGACTTCGTGCCGGCCCATCACTGGTCCAAGAGGACCCTCGTCGACACCTGCCGCTCGCTGTGGGGCGGCTGGGTGCTCACCGACGCGCTGGAGCAGTCCGTGTACTTCGCGGGCGACACCGGGTACGGCCACTGGTTCAAGGAGATCGGCCGCCGCCACCCGGACCTGGACGTGGCGCTGCTGCCGATCGGCGCGTACGAGCCGCGCTGGTGGCTCAGCGATGTGCACACCGACCCGGAGGAGGCGGTACGGGCCTTCGAGGACCTCGGCGCGCGCAACATGGCCCCGATGCACTGGGCGGCGTTCGTGCTCTCCGCGGAGCCGGTGCTGGAGCCGCTCACCCGGGTCCGCGCGGCCTTCGAGCGCACGGGCCGCCCGCGCGAGCAGCTGTGGGACCTCCCGGTCGGCGGCTCACGCCTCCTGCCGGCGTGAGCGCCGCACCCGGCGCCACAGCGCCGGGGCGGCGCTGACCGCCAGCGCCAGCGCGACCGCCGCGAGGACGCCCTGCCACGGCTCGGGGAAGAGCGAGCCGCCCAGAATCCCGATCAGCTGGTACGTCGCCGCCCACGCCAGGCACGCCAGGGCGTCCCCGCGGACGAAGGTGCGCAGCGGCATCTCGGCGAGCAGACAGGCCACCATCACCGGGATCCGCCCGGCCGGCATCAGCCGGGAGAGCACCAGCACCGCGACGCCGTGCTCGGCCAGCCTGGTCTGCGCCTGCTCCAGCCGGTCGGGCGCGGCGCGCTCCCGCAGCGCCGCCAGCCAGCGGGAGCCGTTCTTGGAGCGGGTGCCGCGCCGGCCGAGCCAGTACAGCGTCACATCGCCCAGGAACGCGGCGAGGGAGGAGACCAGGAAGACCAGCAGCAGCGACAGCGGCGAGGTCTGGTGGAAGGCCACCACGGCGGCCGAGCTCACCACCGCCCCCGTCGGCAGCACCGGCACCAGGGAGCCCAGCGCCACCAGCAGGAACAGCGAGGGATAGCCCACGGCGTGCTGCGTCGACTCCGGCGGCAGCCGGCGCATCATCTCCGACAGCTGCCCCAGGGCATCGGGGACCGCGCTCACCGGGATCCCTCCGGTCTGACCCGCTCGCCGTGGCCGAGCCGGTGCACCGCCACCTTCGGGGCGAGCCGGGCGGCGAGCCGTACGAACTCGTCGCCCGGCGCGTAGAACTCATGCGGCCGGATCCCGTCCATCCCGATCGGCCAGTACGTGCCGTAGTGCACCGGCACCGCGGCGCGCGGCGCGAGCGACGCCAGCGCCTGCGCCGCCCGGCCCGCGTCCAGGTGCCCGTGCCCGAGGTAGGGACCCCAGCCGCCGACCGGCAGCAGCGCCACGTCGACCGGGCCGACCTCGTCCGCCATCGACGCGAACAGACCGGTGTCCCCGGCGAAGTACGTCCGCGCCTGACCGCTGACCACATAGCCGAGCGCGGGCGCGCGGTGCGGCCCCAGCGGCAGCCGCCGTCCGTCGTGCAGCGCGGGCACCGCCCGCACCCGCAGGTCCCGCACCCGCACCTCGTCGCCGGGCGCGACCTCGGTGACCCGCAGACCGCCCGGCCCCGTCAGCCGCCGCAGCCCCGGCACGGCGCGGGTGGCGCCGCGCGGCACCAGCAGCCGGGTGCCGGGCGCGAGCCTGGACAGCGAGGGCAGATGGAGATGGTCGGAGTGCAGATGGGAGACGAGGACGGCCTCGGCGACCGCGGCCTCGGCCGGCGGCAGCTCGCCGCGCCGCCGGCGCAGATGCGCGAGCCGGCGCACGAACAGCGGGTCCGTCAGCACCCGCACGCCGGAGTCCTCGATCGTGCAGGTCGCATGACCCCACCAGGTGACTTCCACCGGCACGCAGTGCCTCCTTCGTCCCGCCCCCGGACCGCTTCGCTGGCCTTCCGCTGCCCTTCCCCTCCGAGCGTAGATGCCCAGTAAGGTCGGCTGCGACGACCAGCGGACGGCCAGAGCGGGGAGACGGTCCATGGACGGCTTACGAGCGGAGGAGGCGCGGGCGGCGGCCATCGCCAGCCTGACGCCCCTCGAGGAACTCGACCGCGACCCCTTCCTGGTGGACACCCGCAGCCAGCACGAGATGTGCGAGCGCTGGGCCGCCGACAAGGGGTACGTCGTCACCCGGCAGCTCCTGTTCTACGGCATGCGCGCCGACCACGGCGCGCTGTGGGCCGACGTCGAGGCCGACCGGGTCGACCTGTTCGTCGCGCCGAACGAACGGGTCCTGGCACGGGCGTTGGCCTCGGCGGCGGACTTCTACGCCGAGTGCGAGCGCAGGGGAGTGCGGCTGGAGACCGCGGGACTGCGGGAGCCGGCGTACGACGCGGCCAGGAAGGCGGACGTCCACCGCAGGCTCTCGATGCCGACCGCGGGATACAACGGCTGCTGACCTCCCCGCGGCGCGCGCCCTTGTGCCCCCGGCGCTCCAGTGGCCCGCCCTCGCGCCTGTGCCACGCTGGATATCTGATCCCAAGGACGAGGTGAGGGCGGCGTGGGCGAAGGGCGATGGCGTACGGCAGGCAGCGCCCTGCTGCGCGTGATCGTCGTGTGGCTGGTCTCCACCCTCACGATGCTGACGCTGGCCGGACTGCTGCCCGACTTCCAGCTCCAGTCCGACGACGGGGACAGCATCACCAGGAACGCCCTGACCGCCGCGTGGGGCGCGGGCGCGTTCGGCCTGCTCAGCGCCCTGGTCTGGCCGGTCCTCGTACGGGCCCTGCTGCTCGTGCCCGCCCTGGTGCTCGGGCTGCTGGTCTTCTTCCTCAACGGCTCGCTGCTGCTGATCGCCCTCTGGCTGATCCCCGACGGGCGCGGGGCGGCCGACCCGCAGACCGCGGTCGTCGTGGCCGCCGTGATGTCCGCCGTCGCCTCGACGACCTCTACCGCGCTCGCCGTCCGCGACGACGACGCCTATAGGCGCCGGCTGTACCGGCTCGCCCACCGCCGCCGGCGCCGACGCGGCGAGGCGAACGGCCGCTCGGACACCCCGGGCACCGTCTTCCTCCAGCTCGACGGCGTCGGGCACGCGGTGCTGCGGCGCGCGGTCGACGACGGGCTGATGCCCACCGTCGCCTCCTGGATCGGCGCGACCCACCGGCTCACCCCCTGGCGCACCGACTGGTCCAGCCAGACCGGCGCGAGCCAGCTCGGCATCCTGCACGGCTCCACCCACGACGTGCCCGCCTTCCGCTGGTACGAGAAGGACACCGGCCGGGTCATGGTCAGCAACCGGCCCGCCGGCGCCGCCGAGCTCCAGCGGCGCGCCGTCGAGCGCACCGGCGACGGCGGACTGCTCACCCTCGACGGCGCCAGCCGCGGCAACCTCTTCAGCGGCGGCGCGGACCAGCTGGCGCTTGTCCTGTCCATGGCCGCGCGACGCGGCCCGGCGAACCGCTCCCGGGCCGGCTACTTCGCGTACTTCTCGGACCCCGCCAACGCCGTGCGCACCGCCCTCTCCTTCGTCGCCGAGGCCGTCCGCGAGATCGCCCAGTCGACGCGGGCGCGGCTGCGCGGAGACAGGCCCAGGGTCGGGCGGGGCGGGCTCTACCCGTTCATCAGGGCGTTCGCGACCGTCGTCGAGAGGGACGTGGTGGTCGCCGCGGTGATCGGGGACATGCTCGCAGGACGTACCGCCGTCTACGCCGACCTCGTCGCGTACGACGAGGTGGCGCACCACTCCGGGCCGCACAGCCGGGACGCGGACAAGGTCCTCGAACGCCTCGACCGGTCCGTCGCGCTGATCGCCAAGGTCGCCGAACACGCGCCCCGCGCCTACCGGATCGTCCTCCTGTCCGACCACGGCCAGAGCCCGGGGGAGACCTTCGAGGGCGCGTACGGACTGACCCTCAGGGATCTCGTGCGCGCCGGATGCGGGCTGCCGCTGCCACGCAGGGCGCGCCGCTCCAAGAGCGGCGCGGAGGCCCGCGACGCGGCCGGAGACGCCCTGCGCAGCGCGCTGCACCGGCCGCCGGGCGAGGGCCCCGAGGAGCGCCCGGCCGCGCGCGGCTCCGAGCCGATCGTGCTCGCCTCGGGGAACCTCGCGCTGATCTCCTTCCCCGACGCCCCCGAGCGGCTGTCCCGCGAGCAGATAGAGCGCCGCCACCCCGGGCTGCTGCGCACCCTCGCCAACCATCCCGGCATCGGCTTCCTGCTGGTGCGCAGCGAGGAGCACGGCTCGGTGGTGCTGGGCGCCCGCGGCCTTCAGACGCCTCTCGCGCGGCTCCACGACGACGGTCCGCTCGCCGCGTTCGGACCGGGCGCCGCCGACGCCGTACGCCGGGCCGACTCCTTCCCGCACATCGCCGACATCATGGTCAACTCCATGCACGACCCGCGCACGGGCGAGGTGCACGCCTTCGAGGAGCAGATCGGCTCGCACGGCGGGCTCGGCGGAGAGCAGTCGCGGCCCTTCCTGCTCTCGCCGCTCGGGCTGACCCCGCCGGTCGAGCCGGACGGCGAGCTGGTCGGCGCGGAGCAGGTGCACCTGGTGTTCCGGCGCTGGCTGCGCGAGGGCGCGGGGCCGCAGGTCCCGATCGGGGACCGGGGCCACGGCAGGACGGACGCCCAGCCGGTCAACGGCTCGCGTCGGGAAGCCGGTCTGCCGGTTCGGGCAGCCGGCCGCGACCTTGAGGTTTCCCGGCCGGAACGGGCAGCGGAAGAAGATCTTCCGGTCTCTGGGCGTGCTCTGCCGGACAAAAGCGGGTGATTTGGAGGCGCGTCCTGAGTCACTGACCATGGTCGGGTTTGTGACGGAGAAAGGCGCACCATCCCATGACAACTCAAGACGAACAGAGCAGGCATGCCCGGCGGTTCGGACTGCCGGTGGCCACCGCTCTGGTCATGGGCAACATCATCGGCGGAGGCATCTTCCTGCTGCCCGCCTCCGTCGCTCCGTACGGCACGATCAGCCTGGTCGCCTTCGGCGTGCTGACCGCGGGCGCCATAGCGCTCGCGCTCGTCTTCGGCCGGCTCGCCCGCAGGCACCCGAAGACCGGCGGGCCCTACGTCTACGCACGCGAGGCGTTCGGCGACTTCGCCGGCTTCCTCGCCGCATGGTCGTACTGGATCACCACCTGGGTCTCCAACGCGGCGCTCGCCGTCGCCGCCGTCGGCTATCTCGACGTGCTGATACCCGTCCACGGCTCGACGGCGGCCACCATAGCCGCCGCGCTGGCGCTCCAGTGGCTGCCCGCCCTCGCCAACCTGGCCGGCACCCGCTACGTCGGCGCGGTCCAACTCGTCGCCACCGTGCTCAAGTTCGCGCCCCTGCTGCTGGTCGCCGTCGGCGGGCTCTTCTTCTTCGACGCCGACAACCTCGGGCCGTTCCAGGCGAGCGACGACAGCGCCCTCGGCGCGATATCCGCGTCCGCCGCGATCCTGCTCTTCAGCTACCTCGGCGTGGAGTCGGCCGCGGTGAGCGCCGGCGAGGTCCGCGACCCCGAGCGCAACGTCGGCCGCGCCACCGTCCTCGGCGCCTGTGGCGCCGCCGTGGTCTACCTGCTCGGCACGCTCGCCGTCTTCGGCGCCGTCCCCCACGACGAGCTGGTCGGCTCCACCGCCCCCTTCACCGCCGCGGTCGACGCCATGTTCGGCGGGACCTGGGGCGGCTCCGCCGTCGCCTGCGCGGCCCTCGTGTCCATGGTCGGCGCGCTCAACGGCTGGACGCTGCTCAGCGCCCAGAGCCCCTACGCCGCCGCCCAGGACGGGCTGTTCCCCAAGGCGTTCGCCGTCAAGCGCCGGGGCGTGCCGACCGTCGGCGTCCTCGTCACCGTCGTCCTGGCCTCGCTGCTGACCGTCTACAACTACACGGCCGGCTCGACGGGCGTCTTCGAGATCCTGGTCCTGGTCACCACCTTCACCGCCACCGTGCCCTACCTCCTGGCGTCGGCCGCGCAGATCTACTTCCTGCTCTCCGGCCAGTCCCACCGGGTCGACCGCGGCCGCCTCGTGCGCGACTCGGTGCTCGCCGCCGTCGCCTTCGCCTTCTCGATGTGGCTGGTCGCCGGCTCCGGCTACGCGGCGGTCTACCAGGGCGTGCTCTTCCTCTTCGCCGGAGTCCTGGTGTACGCCTGGATGTCCGCCCGCAAGACCAAGGCGGCCTGAGAACAGGGAGCGTGTGCGGTGCGTGCTGTGGTCTTCGAGGAGTTCGGGAAGCCGCTCGAGGTACGGGAGGTCCCCGACCCCGTCGCCTCCCGCGACGGCGCCGTGATCCGGGTCGAGGCGACCGGCCTGTGCCGCAGCGACTGGCACGGCTGGATGGGCCACGACCCCGATGTCGCCGTGCCGCACGTCCCCGGCCACGAGCTGGCCGGCGTGATCGAGTCCGTGGGCGAGGACGTGCGCGGCCATCGGCCCGGCGACCGGGTCACCGTGCCCTTCATCTGCGCCTGCGGCCGCTGCGCCGCCTGCGCCCGAGGAGCCCAGCAGGTCTGCGAGCGCCAGGAGCAGCCGGGCTTCACCCACTGGGGCTCGTTCGCCGAGTACGTCCCCGTGCACCACGCCGACGTGAATCTGGTGGCGCTGCCCGACGCGATGCCGTTCGCCACTGCGGCGAGCCTGGGCTGCCGCTTCGCCACCGCCTTCCGCGCGGTCGTCGGCCAGGGCAGGGCGAGGGCGGGCGAGTGGGTCGCCGTGCACGGCTGCGGCGGAGTGGGCCTGTCCGCCGTGATGATCGCCGCCGCGTGCGGCGCCAGGGTCGTCGCCGTCGACGTCTCGCCCGGCGCGCTGGAGCTGGCCCGGTCCTTCGGCGCGGAGGTGTGCCTGGACGCCTCCGGCGCGGCCGGCGGCGTCGCCGAGGCGGTGCGCGAGGCGACGGGCGGCGGCGCGCACCTCTCGCTGGACGCCCTCGGCTCGCCCACGACCTGTGTGAACTCGCTCGACAGCCTCCGCCGCCAAGGCCGCCATGTGCAGGTCGGACTGCTGCCCCAGGGCGTCCAGCTGCCGATGGGCCGGCTGGTCGCGCTGGAGCTGGAGATCCTCGGCAGCCACGGCATGGCCGCGCACGCCTACCCCGAGATGATGGCGATGGTCGCCTCCGGCGCGCTGCGGCCCGATCGGCTGGTGACCGCGGAGATCGGCCTCGACGACGTGCCCGCCGCGCTGGCCGCGCTGGGCGACGCGTCCGGAGCCGGCGTCACCGTGATCGCTCCACAGCGGCGGTGAGCACCGGGCGGTCCCGGGCGGTGAGAACGGCGTAATCCGCCGTCCCCCGGGAGGGCGGATCTCGCGAGCGAGGGGCGGCAGCGCGGTTGTACCTGGGCACATCTGGCATGTCCAGGAGGTAGCGCCCCATGAGCCAGCCCGCACCCGTCACGGCGCTCCACGCGGCGGCCCGCGCCGCCGCGCGCCGGGCCGTGCCGGTCGCCCTGCTGGTGCTGCTGGCGCTGCTCGCCCTCCCGGTGACCTCCGCCGTGGCCACGACGGCCCAGGCCCGGATGCCCGCCTCCGCCCCCGCCGAACCTCTCGGCGAGAGCTGCCCGGAGGAGCTCCTCGGCGACCCGACGGCCGTCGGCCGCGCGGGCAGGGCCGCCCAGCGCGGCCTCGACCGCGGCCGGCCCCTCGCGGCC
>NZ_JBFAYB010000143.1:0-13531 GCF_040681075.1 Streptomyces sp. NPDC051907
ACCACCGTCCGCAGTGTCGCGCTGCGCCTGCCGAGCGAGAGCGAGCGGTCGTCGTCCAGCGGCAGCCGCTCCGGCCGCTCCTCGATGAGTCTCAGTCCCCATCGCCACCGTCGACGACGTCGACCGCGACGGCGTGCGCATCGGTGTGAAGCGCGGCTCCGCCTACGACCTCTACCTCTCCCGCACCCTTCGGCACGCAGATCTCGTACGCGGCGAGGAAGGCGTCGACGAGTTCGGCGCCCAGGGCCTCGAGGTCGCGGCCGGCATCCGCCAGCCGATGACCGACTTCGTCTCCGCGCATCCTGAACTCCGTCTGATCGAAGACCGGTTCATGGAGATCCAGCAGGCTGTGGGCACGACCAGGACCCGGGGACCCGAGACCGTCCAGTTCCTCCGAGACCTCGTCGAGGAGCTCAAGGCCGGCGGTTTCATCGCCGACTCCCTCCGGCGTGCGCACCAGTCCGACGCCCTCGTCGCGCCACCGGCATAAGTACACCCGCGGGTCAGGTCGTGGTGGTGGTCGGGGCGGGCTCCCCCGGCTCGGCGGCCCCAGGCTGCTGCTCGTCCTTGCACGGCAGAAGGAGCGGGGTGGCCAGGAGCAGCACGCCCGCGAGGCCGATCGCGGTGCGCGCGTCGGTGACAGCGGCGAGGACGCCCCCGTATTCGACCAGGCGGACCGGCCGGCAATCCAACAACCACAGCATCGGCGAGCCACAACCACGGGTTGTGCGCACATAGGGTCAGGGCCTTCCTGGTACGGGCGCGGCCCTCGGAGCCCTGGTGGTCACGGCGAGACTCGTGGGACGGCGGGGACGGGTGCGAGTCGGTACGCCTTCCCGTGGGGAGTGACGCGCCCGGCGGTGGGCGCAGGGAAGTGGGTGCCCAGCACCAGAGCGCCCGTGTCGGCAAGCATGTCGAGCAGTCCGCGTCGGGTCGCCTCGGCCTGATCGGGGTCGATGTCGACGCAGCTGCCGATGGCCGGGTGTGCGAACTGGACGGGGTGGTGGATGCAGTCGCCTGTGATCAGGGCTGTCTCGCCCTGGCTGCTGATCTGCACCGCGATGTGGCCGGGGGTGTGCCCGGGGGTGGGAAGCAGGCGCAGCCCGGGGGCCACGTCCGCGCCTTGGTCCGGGACGTCGACGGCGTCGAGCAGTCCTGCGTCCTCGACGGGGATCACCGAGTCGTCGAACATCTGCGTGCGCGCCTCGTCCATGTCGTACTCGGCCCAGAACTCCCGCTCGGCGCGGGAGGTGATGTAGCGGGCGTTGGGGAAGGTGGGGACCCATTCGCCGTTGACTCGGCGGGTGTTCCAGCCGACGTGGTCGGTGTGCAGGTGGGTGAGGACCACCAGGTCGACGGAGTCAGGGGGGAAGCCGGCCGCGGTGAGGCGGTCGAGGTAGTCGGTCTGCAGGTGGTGCCAGGCGGGGTTGGCCCGAGTCTTGCCGTTGCCGATGCCGGTGTCGACGAGTACGCGCAGCCCGCCTGCTTCGAGACCGAAGGTCTGGCTGTGGAGGCGCGGTACGCCGTCGTGGTCGGCGAAGTCGGGTCGGAGCCAGTCGTGTCGTGCCACCACGTCGACGGTCGCGTCAGGCAGCAGCCAGGGTCCGGTCTGAGACGGCAGGGCGATCTCGTCGATGCGGTGAATGACTATGTCGCCGATGGTCCAGGAGGGTTCGAGGGCGGGCGCCGGTGTCTGCATGGGCTGTCTCCTTCGTGTCTTTCATCGGGTGGGGTCGAGCGCTCTGCGGCGTGATGTGCGCCGCGCGTGATGAGCGTCGTCGTCGCGGCGAGGGCGAGGACGGCGACTGCCACGGCGTAGGCGTGGGTCGCGGTTCGCAATCCGAAGTGTTGGGTTGCCACTCCGGCGGCGATGGCGGGCAGGCTCATGGAGAGGTAGCTGAGGACGTAGTAGGCGCCCAGGGTCGATGCTCGGTACCGGTCTTCGAGCGAGGCGAGGGTCATGCCCAGTGCTCCCTGGGACACGGCGCCGAAAGCGAGGCCGGCCAGGGCCGCTCCGGCGAACAGAGCGGTCAGACCAGCGCCCTGAAGACTGCTCAGGGTCAGGGCTGCGGCAGGGATGACGGCCAGGCATCCGACGGTGGCGGTGACGAGCGGGTCTGTGTGTCGCAGCGTCCAGACGACGAGTGCGGCCGCAGCGGTGACGGTGAAGAAGACCGTTCCACCGGCTGCCCGGGGGGCGTGGGGGTCCACGAGGTGGACGAGCGAGGGGCCGAGGGAGGAGTAGAAGCCGCCGAGGGCCCAGACGGAGACCACGCCGGGGCCGACGAGCAGCAGGGCGCGCCGGGCGGAGCCGGGGAGGGCGAGGTGCGGCCGCAGCGAGTGCCACGCCCCCGGGCGTCTGCCGGCCGTCTCGATGGTGAAGGCGATCGCGATCGCCTGGCTTGCGAACAGGAGCGCCATCAGCAGGTAGATCGTCGCCGTGGGCGCGGGCGCGAAGCGGACGAGGAGGGTGGAGACGAGGACGCCGGCGGCCATGCCGGCGATGGGGGCGATGCTGTTCGTCAGGGTGGATCGGCCTGGGCGGAGGGGGTCTTGCAGGTCGAGGAGGGCCGCCCCCGCGGCGCTGGTAGCCGTGCCTGTCGCCGCTCCCTGGAGAATCCTGGCGGCGATGAGGGAGCCGGAGTCCTCCGCGGTGGCCAGCAGCACCATGGAGGCGACGGCCAAGAGCAGGGCCCCTGCCAGGACGGGGCGTCTTCCGAGGTGGTCGGAGAGTGCGCCGGTGGTGAGCAGGGCCGTCAGCAGGGCCAGGGAGTAGGCGCTGAACACCACCGTGACGGTGGCTGCGGACAGGCGCCACTGGTCCTGGTAGAGGGGGTACAGCGGGGTCGGCGCGCTGGAGGCGGCGAGGAAGGTCGCGAGGATCGACGCGTCGAGTACGAAGGAGGCACTGCGGCGGCGGGCGGCTTGAACGGGCTGCGGGGGTGCGCCTGTTGTGGCGCTGGGCATGGGACTCCTTCCGCTAAAGCTAACTGTTTGCTTTAACGCACGGTAGACCCCTATGGTCGGCTAAAGCAAACGGTTAGCTTTTGGTGCCGGGGAAGCCCGTCGCCCTTGTCGATCAGGAGGACGTCCATGACGGACGTTGGGTTCACCCCTCAGGAGGCGGCCCGTTCGGCGGCCCGTGCCGGGCTTCCGCTGCCGGCCGACCGGCATGCCGCGGTGGCGGCAACGGCCAACCACATCCACTCCGTTGTCGCGGTCCTGCGTGAACTCGACTTCGGACAGACCCCGCCTGCCGCCGCCTACCGCACTGCCGTGGAGGAGACCCGCGATGCAGCCGTATGAACTCTCCCTCGCCGCCGCCGCTGAAGCGATGCACGCCGGGCGGCTGTCTCCCGTCGAGCTCGTCGACTCCGTCCTGGACCGGATCGAGCGAGTGGAGCCGCACCTGCACGCCTATGTCGCCGTCACCGCGGAGCAGGCGCGGCACTCGGCGCGCGAAGCCGCGGACGCCGCAGCGGCCGGCCGCCTCCACGGGCCGCTGCACGGCATCCCCATGGGCCTCAAAGACCTGATCGACGTCGCCGGCGCGGCGACGACGGCGAGTTCGCGGGTTCGAGCCGACCACCGTGCGGAAGCCGACAGCACGGTCGCCGCCGGACTGCGGGCGGCCGGTGCCATCCTGGTCGGCAAGACCCACACGCACGAGTTCGCCTACGGATTGACCACCCCGCAGACGCGAAACGCCTGGCAGCGCGGCAGTGTCGCGGGCGGCTCCAGCGGCGGGTCGGCCGTGGCGGTCGCCGCCGGCGCCGCGACATTCGCCCTGGGCACCGACACCGGCGGATCGATCCGGGTGCCTGCCGCGCTCAACGGAGTCGTCGGCCTCAAGCCGACCTACGGCCTCGTCCCCCGGCACGGTGTGACGTCCCTGTCCTGGTCCCTGGACCACGTGGGACCGATCGCCCGCACCGTCGAGGACGCGGCCCTCGTCCTGTCGGCCCTGGCCGGGTACGACCCGCGCGATCCCGCCTCCCTGGCCGTCCCCGCCACCGACTACCGTCCCCCCGCGGATACGGATCTGACGGGGGTGCGCGTCGGAATACCGCGCAACTACTACTTCGAGCGCGTCGATCCCGAGGTGGAGGCCGCCGTCCGGAGCGCCATCGGCCAGCTGGAGAGCCTCGGCGCGAGGCTCGTCGACGTGGAGATCCCCCTGACGCGCTACATCCAGGCAACCCAGTGGGGTCTGATGGTTCCAGAGGCCACCGCCTACCACGAGAACACCCTGCGCGCCGTCCCGGACTTGTACCAGGCCGACGTACGCGTCCTCCTCGAGGCCGGCGAGCTCATGTCCGCCGGGGACTACCTGCGTGCCCAGCGCTCCCGGACGCTGATGCGGCAGGAGTGGGCGCGCATGCTGAAGCACGTCGACGTGATCGCCGCTCCAACCGTCCCGGCGACCGCGGCGAAGGCCGACGAGGAGTCGTTCAGCTGGCCCGACGGCGCCGTCGAGAGCGTTTCCGACGCGTACGTACGTCTCTCCTCCCCCGCCGACATCACCGGAGTGCCGTCGCTGACCGTGCCGGTCGGCCACGATGCGTCGGGCCTGCCGATCGGCATGCAGCTGATCGGCAGGCCCTTCGGGGAGAGCGCGCTCCTGCGGGTCGGCCACGCCTACGAGCAGACCCAGCCCGCAAGGGAGCTCGCACCGGCGGGCTGACGGACCATCGGGCCCGCCCGGCTCCCCGGTCGGGCCCGTCAGGACCATGGCACTAAAGCTAGGGATTCGCCTTAGAGGTAGGATGGAGCGGCTCGAAAGGTGAGGTGGTGTCATGGCCCGCAGGCAGATGGTGCGCCCCGGCGGTCGCAGTACCCGCGTCCAGCAGGCGGTGCACAACGCCGTACGCGAACTGGAGGCGGAGACGGGCCGGGACGCCCTGACGGTGCCGCTGATCGCCCAGCGGGCAGGAGTCACACCCTCGACGATCTACCGCCGCTGGGGCGATCTGCAGGAGCTGTTGTCCGATGTGGCCGTCGAGCGCCTGCGCCCCGACACGGCCCCAGGCGACCACGGCGACCTGTCGGCCGACCTGACCGCCTGGGCTGAGCAGTTCTTGGACGAGATGGCCTCGCCCGCCGGGCGCGCCTACATCCGCGACGCCCTGCTCGGCGATCCGGACGGCAGCAACGCCGGCCAGTGCTCGGCCTACGCGGCGGAGCAGATCGACGTCGTCCTCGCCCGCGCGGCCGGCCGCAAGGAAGACGCACCCGATGTCGAGACGGTCCTCGACCGCGTCGTCGCCCCCGTGATGTACCGCGTCCTCTTCCGACCGGAGGGCCTCGACAGCGCCTACGCGCGCGGGCTCGTGGGCCGGCTCCTCGGCGCGGACGGAGTCGGTGACGACTAGGCCTTGTCCGGCGGATCATGCCTGGGCTGTGATGGTCTGGCACGCCCGTCTGCGGCGTTGTCGTCTCGTGAGCGAGGAGAATGAGCGGCATGACCATGGTGAAGGACATCGACGTCCGCGGTATGCAGCACTGCGAGACGACGGCGCTGGGCGTGTTACTGCGCCATGAGGGACTCGACCTGTCCGAGCCCATGCTGTTCGGGCTCGGCTCCGGACTGTCCTTCGTCTACTGGGACAGCAAAGCCATGGGCTTTCCCTTCCTCGGCGGCCGGGTCAAGCCGTTCGAGCTCACCAGGAACCTGGCCGCCGTACTCGGGCTTCAGCTGGTGGTCGAGGAGACCGCCTCCCCGCGCAAGGCATGGCAGAACGCGGCCGCGCCCATCGACGCCGGTCGGCCGGTCGGCCTTCAGCTCGACAGCTACCACCTGGACTACTTCAGCACCAAGGTGCACTTCGGCGGGCACATCGTGGCGATGTACGGCTACGACGAACAGGACGCCTATCTGGTGGACACCGACCCGCAGGGCGGAGCCGTCTCGACCAGCCTCGCCGGACTGGCCAGGGCGAGAGCCGAGCGCGGCCCCATGACCGCCAAGCACCGCTCCTTCACCATCGCCGCGCCCAGCAACTTGACGTCACCGCGGGACCGGATCATCCCCGCGATCAAGACCTGCGCCGACGCCTTCCTGAATCCGCCCATCGCGAACCTGGGCCACCGGGGCATCGAGAAGACCGCGAAGCACGTGCCGAAGTGGCTGCAGCGCAGCGACAATCCGCGGGAGGACCTGCCACGGGCCGCCCTCCTCATGGAGAAGGCCGGCACCGGCGGCGCTCTGTTCCGCAATCTCTACCGGGACTTCCTCGCCGAGTGCGCCGAGTCGATCGACAGCAGCCATCTGCGCACTGGCCACAGCCTGTATACCGAGGCCGCCGCCCTCTGGACGCAGGTGGCCGCACTCATCGCGACAGCAGGAGAGTCCGGCGACGCGAAGAACCTCGTGCAGGCCGGCTCCATCCTCCACGAGCTCTCGCGTATCGAACACGATGCGATGAGAACACTCAGCATGCTCTAGACGCTCTGGCAAGCGACCGACGGGATTCCGCACCGCGTGCACAGGCAGGCATGACGCACCGTCGTGCCTCAGAGCCGGACCTTCCAGCTGACGGTGGACTTCAGCTTCCCGGCGACACTCCGGTCCCGCACCGAGGGCGTGCGGTCCTCTGCCGTGACCGACAACGTGTGCGTCCGCAGATCGAGGAGCCGCAGGGCCAGCTCCGACACCCGCACGTCGGTGCGGCCCGCCAGGGACCTCAACTCCTTGCCGTCGAGATGCCAGCGGACCCTGAGCCGGCGCCCGTCCGCGCCCGTCAGCCGAGGTACGGCTGCTCGCGCGACCTCTTTCAGCCGAAGGGCGCGATCGGTGGGGGTGAGCGCGGTGACGATCCGCGCGTGGCGGTAGAAGCCGGCGATCATCGCCTCGACGCCGGGCAGGTTGAAGGGCTTTCCGAGCGAGCGCATCAGGGAGTCGTCGGTCGGCCGGCGCAGTCCGGTGACGTAGTAGCCCCCGCCTTCGTACGCTCCGACCACGCCTCCGTCGGGAGACTGCTCGCCGAGCCACCGGTGCCACTTGGCGCGCTGCCCGGCCATGTCCCCGGCGGCGAGTGTGGAGATGTTGGAGTCGGCCGGCTCGGGGCCCGTGTACTGCTCGTAGTCCGGGGCGCCGGGTAGAAGTACTCGTCGGCGAGCTTGCCCAGCGAGTGGCCGGTCTCGTGGATGGCGACCGCGCCGGACTTCTCGTTGCCCGCCGAGGCAGTCGAGATGCCCTCGTAGCCGAGGGTCGCGCTGGGCTCGTTGTAGCCCGCGCCGCCGTACTTGGCGCTGTTGGCGAGGACGATCACCAGGTCGGCCTCCGGGGCCTTCGCCACATACGCGTCGACCTTGTCCTGGTCGACGCAGAGGAGCCGCTCGATGTCCTCGCACCAGAAGTAGGAGCCGAGCGCGGTGTCCCGGACGGCGCCCGGATCCGGGTCGCCGGTGACGCCGGACTGGTTCGACACGGCGTCGACCGTCCAGACGTTGAAGAGGCTCTGGTACGTCGTGTACGGCTCGACGGCCGCGAGTTCGGCCCACTTCTTTTCGGCGTCGGCGCGGAACCGGGCGAGTTCGGCGGCGGTGTAGCCGTCCCCGACGACGACGATGTCCAGCCGGTCGGCGGTCGGGCCGTTGTCGATCAGCTTGGCGACCTCGCCGTCTGCGGCCTCCTCGGCCGCCGAGAGCCGGGAGGCCGGCCGGTCCCGGCCCTCCTGCGGCACGCGGGTGTGGCCGGATCCGGCGACCGTGCCGTGTTCCGGCCCGGGTATCTCGACCTCGACCCCGCCGCTGCCCGGCGTCGCCGGATCGGCGGCCGCGCTGCCGGGTGCGGCGGCCAGTACGGCCGTGAGGGCAGCGGCCGCCCCCGCTGCCGCCATTGCTCTGAGCCGTGCTGAACGCATGGAGCCCTCCCCTTGCCACAAAGTTAAGCAACGAAGTAAACCCGTTGAATTGGTCGCTTAAGCTAGGCGGAGAACAGGGACGTGCGCAATCCCTACTGCCCCTGAATACTGGGGAGTTCAAGAACCAGGGGGTTCTCATGGACGAACCGGCCGAGATCGGCCGCCGGGTGCAGCGGCTGCGCAGCCAACGCGGGCTGACCCAACGGCAGTTGGCCGAGCCTTCCTACACGCCCGCGTACGTCTCGACCCTGGAGTCGGGCAAGGTCAGGCCCTCCGAGGCCGCGCTGCGGTTCCTCGCCGAGCGGCTCGGCACGTCGTTCGAGGAGCTGGCCACCGGACGCCCCGCCCATGTGGCCACCGAGCTGCGGCTCGCCCTGACCGACGCCCAGCAGCAGCTCGCCACCGGCGCCGCCGACGAGGCCGCCGTCCGCTACCGCCGGCTCCTCACCGACGCCGAGCACCTCGACCTCGCTCCCGAGCAGGCCGAGGCGCTGCTCGGCCTCGGCGACTGCGCGCTGGAGACCGGCGAACTGGCCGACGCCGGACGTCACTTCCAGGCGGCGGAGCGCCTCCTGGCCGGGGAGCCCCTGCCCCGCCGCGCCCGCGCGATCCGCGGCCGTGCCGTCGCGCACCTCCTGGCCGGGGAGCTGCGCTACGCCTGCTACCTCCTTGAGTCCACGATCGACGAGCTCGGCGCGAGCGGTCTGACCGACCCGGAGGCGCTGGTGCTGCTGTACGCCGCCGCCATCGGCCCGTACATCGACATGGGCGCGCACGCCCGCGCCGCACACGCCGCGGAGCTCGCCCTGGCCCTGGCGCCGCAGGTCAACGACCCGGCGTTGGTGGCGGGCATGCACCGGCAGGTGGCCCGCACCTTCCTCGCCGAAGGGCGCACGGCCGACGCCGACGCCTCGCTCGCCAAGGCGCAGGCGATCTACCGGCAGCTGAGGCTGCGCACCGATCTCGCGCACTGCCACTGGATGCGCGGCTACGTCCAGGCGCAGAACGGCGAACTCGCCCTCGCAGAACAGGAGTTGCGCACAGCCCGGGACATGCTGACCGCCAAGCGCGCCATGCTCTACACCGCTCAGGTGGCGGTGGAGCTGGCCGATGTGCTGCGCAGGCGCGGGCGGTACGACGAGGCGGCCGAGCTGCTCTCGGCGCTCCTGGAACTGGGCGACCGGCACGGCGCGGTGCACGCGGGCGGCGCACACCGGCTGCTCGGGCTGATCGCCGAGGAGCGGGGGGAGGCCGAGGCGGCCGAGGAGCACTACGTCATGGCGCTCGCCCTGCTGGAGCGCAGCGGCGCCAGCGGCGACCTCGCCGATCTGTGCCGTCTGCTGGGCGACCTGCTGCACCGCACCGGTCGCACCGAGGCGGCTCTGGACGTGTTCCGCACGGGGCTGGGCCACCGCGCGGCCCCGGGGACGACGACTCTGGGGCCGGCTCCGGCGGCCCCGGGGTTCCCGCACCGCTGAGGACGGACTCCGGGCAGGCCCGCCAAGCCACGCCTGCGGACGGGCGTCGCCGCTCCGGCCGAGGCGTCCGGTCCCGCGCCGCGCAGGTCACACCGTGCGCAGGGGCGGGCGCTGCGGGGCGGGGACCGGGTAGGTCCGGGACTGCTTGACGCTGCCGAAGGCGAAGCTCGACTCGATCGACGAGATACCGGGAATGGCGTGGATCCGGGTGCGGACCAGCGCCTCGTACGCCTCCAGGCTCTCGATGACGACTCTGAGCAGATAGTCGCTGCTGCCCGCCATCAGATAGCAGTCCTGGATGTGCTCGATGTGCTCGACGGCCTCTTCGAAGAGCTTGACCGAGTCCCCCGTGTGCCGCTCCAGCCGGATCCGGACGAACACCGTGATCGGGAGGCCGTACTCGACCTGGTCCACCATGGCCGTATAGCCGCGGATCAGCCCGGCCTCCTCGAGGCGGCGCACCCGGCGCAGACAGGGGGACGGGGACAGGCGGACGCGGTCGGCGAGGTCCTGGTTGGACAGCCGGCCGTCGGCCTGAAGCTCGCGGATGATCTGCAGATCGACTGCGTCCATGGTCACTCCGGTCATTCCTTGGCAGATTCTGCCCCAAACGTATGCCTGAGAGGCAGAACTAGCAATCGCCTGCCCCGCGTGAAGACCTAACGTTGCCCGGAGAGCGGTTTCAGGTCTGTTTGAGCGGGAGGGGAAAGTCGTTGGCGACGGCGGACACAGTGAGGGCGGACACAGTAAGGACGGCTCCGGCCGCGACGGCGCCGGCCAGGGGCCGCCTCGGACTCTCGGCGCATGCGGAGGGCGTGCTGGCCCTGGCGCTGACGGTGACCATCTGGGCCGCCTTCGCGCTCAGCGCCCGGGCCCTGAGCGCCTCTTCGCTCCTGCCCGCCGACGCGGCTCTGCTGCGCTTCGGGGTGCCGCTGGTCGTCCTCGCGCCCGCGCTGTGGCGGCGGCGCCGACGGATCGCCGCGGTCCGGCCAGCCGCCGCCTTGAAGATCATCTGCGGCGCCGGGGTGCCGTTCTTCCTGGCCGCGATGTACGGCGGCTCCCTGACCTCGGCGGCGTTCGTCGGCTCGATCGTCCCGGGCATGGTCCCCCTGTTCGTCTCCGCGCTGATGGTCGCCAAGGGGCACACGGCTCCCCGAGGGACGCAGACCGCCGGGCTCGCGCTGATCGCGGTCGGCGTCCTCGTCCTGGTCTGGCGCCACCTCCTCCCCCTGGACCGGGATGTGCTGACCGGCTCCGGCGTCCTGCTGGTCGCCAGCGGGCTGTGGGCCCTGTACACGGTGGGACTGCGGGAGGTGGACCTCGACCCGGTCGGATCGATCGGGCTGCTGTGCCTGCCGTCGTTCGCCGTGATCGCGCTCCTGGCCGCAACCGGCCTGCTCCCCACCGGCATCGCGCACGCGGCCGGCGGCGACATCGCCCTGTTCCTGGTCGTGCAGGGACTGGGAGTCGGACTGTGCGCCGGCCTGCTGTACGCGTTCGCCATCCGCCGCCTGGGCGCGGAGCGCAGCTCCGTCGTCGGCAGCCTCAGCCCCGTCGCCGTCGTCCTGCTCGCCATGCCGCTGCTCGACGAGTCGCCCACCCTCGCCGTCCTGATCGGCGTTCCTCTCATCACCTCCGGCGTCGTCCTCGCCAACCGACGCCCTCGACCCAAGGTTCCCGCAGATGCTTGAGCTCCTCCTCCCGCCGCCCGCCGACCCGTTGTGGACGCTGACCGAGGAGTTCGGCGCCGACGCCCGACCCGAGCGCCTGAACCTCGTCCTCGGCGTCTACCGCGACGACGCGGGGACCACCCCCGTGATGGCCGCCGTCCGCGAGGCCGAGATACGCCTGGCGGAGCGCTCCGACTCCAAGGAGTACCGCGGACTGTCGGGCAACACCGCCTTCAACCGGGTCATGCTGTCGACGGTCCTGGGCGCCGACGACCTCACCGGCCGCGCGGCGGCGGTCCAGACCGTCGCGGGCACCGGCGCACTGCGTCTGCTGGCCGACCTGATCTGCCGCACCCGCCCCGGCACCACGGTGTGGATCAGCGACCCCGCCTATGTGAACCACCGGCCGATCCTGGAGGCCGCCGGGCTGAGGGTGCGCACCTACCGCTGGGCCGACGCCGAGGGGCGCCCCGACACGACGGGCATGCTCGACGACCTGCGCGAGGCACGCCGCGACGACGTCGTCCTGCTCCAGGGCTGCTGCCACAACCCCACGGGGGTCGACCCGACGCCTGAGGCGTGGGAGGCGCTGGCCGATCTGGCAGTCCACAGCGGATGGGTTCCGTTCCTCGACCTGGCCTACCACGGTCTCGGCGACGACTTCGAGACGGACCTGCGGGCCACGCGCCTGCTGGCCGCAACCGTGCCGGAGATGCTGATCGCCGTCAGCTGCTCGAAGAACTTCGGGCTGTACAGCGACCGGACCGGCTGCGCCATGGTGCTCAGCTCGTCGCGGCAGACGCTGCGCCACGCCGAGACCGCCCTGCAGAGCGCCGCCCGGACCCTGTACTCGATGCCGCCGGAGCACGGCGCCGCCATCGTCACGACCATCCTCCAGGACGAGCGCCTCCGTACAACGTGGCGAGCGGAACTGGACGCCATGCGCGACCGCATCACGGCCAACCGGGCGGGCCTGACGCTCCACTTGACCGGCCTCGGCCACGACGTCCCGGCGCAGACGCTGGCCCGGCAGAAGGGGATGTTCTCCACCCTGCCGCTCACACCGGACCAGATGCTGCGACTGCGTCGGCGGTACGCGGTCTACGGGACCACGTCGGGGCGGATCAACATCGCGGGGGTGTCCGCGCATCAGATCCCCTACCTCGCGCAGGGCATCGGCGCCGTCCTCGACGGGCCGCGGCGGTAGGTCGCGTACGCGCTCGTCGCGGCAGAACGCGCCTGTCGGAGGGAGCCGGTCGGCGACCCCCGCCGCTGCCCGCGGTGGGGGTCGCATGGTGCTGGAGCTCGGAACCCGGCCTCCTGACCTGGCCTCCTATTCGGTGCGCAGGGCCGTGGCGGTTCGGGCCCTGGCGGCCCAGCCGGCGGGAAGGAGCGCGCCCAGGGCGGCGATGAGCAGGCCGCCGAGCGCGAGCGGGAGCAGTTCGGACCCGCCGTAGACGGCGACGACGGACTCGGGCAGGCGCAGCCCCACGCTGTCGCCCATCGCGGGGACGACCCAGCCGTGCAGCGCCACACCGATCGGCACGCCCAGCGCGCCGGCGACCAGTCCGGTCACGACGACCGAGGTGAGGACCATGGCGATGGTCTGCCGGGGGGTCATGCCGAGCGCCTTGTGGACACCGAGCTCCCGGACGCGCTCGCGGGTGTCGAGCAGCACGCCGCCCAGCACGCCGAGCGCGGCGACGGCGACGAGCATCAGGGTGAGGATCGCGGACAGCGCGTTGAGGGTGGCGACCACGTCGCCGCCGGCGTCGAGCCCGCCGGCCCGAGCACTGACCCCCAGCGGTGCCAGGCTTGTGTTCAGCGCGTCGACGTAGCCGGACACGTCGGCGCCTGATGCGACCGCGATGTGATGGCTCGTCTCCGTCAGGTCGGGTCGTGCGGCTGCGAGGGTCCTGGCGTCGGTGAAGACCTGCATGCCGTCGTTGCGGGGCTCGAGGACCTCGCCCACGATCCGGACCGCGACCGGCTCGGCCAGGCCGTTCAGGGTGACGGTGTCGCCGATGCGGGTACCGGTGGCGGCCAGGAAGGGGGTCGGGACCACGGCCTCGCCGGGCCTCTCGATCCAGCGGCCGGAGACCATCGTGTAGCCGCCCCAGGAGGCGTCGCCGGTGAAGGCGATCACCTCGGTGATGCCGGTCGCGCCGGGGACGGCCGCCCGTACCGTCGCGGCGCTGTAATGCTTCCCGGTGCCGGCGCCCGCCTCGATCGCCGCGGCGACCGCGGCGGGATCTGCCCCGGTCTGCTTGTCGGGGCTCGGGCCGCCGGGTCCGAACTCCGGCAGGGGCGGGGGCACCACGACGTCGGCGGCGTCGTGGGCCCTGGCCTTCATCACCTCGCCGAGCGAGGCGCCCAGCCCCACGGTGAACGTGACGGCGACGGCGCCGAACAGGACCGCCGTGCCCATGGCCAGCGCGCGGCCGGGCCGGGCGAGGGGCCGGGTCAGGCCCAGGGCGACCGGCTGCGGCAGCGGCAGCCGTCCGGCCAGGCGGGCCGC
>NZ_JBFAYB010000144.1:0-13467 GCF_040681075.1 Streptomyces sp. NPDC051907
CTTATTTTTTTGGCCCTGGTTTTTGGGGCCCCCGCGCTGCCCCCCCTTTTTTTTTTGTATATCGCCGGGGAACGGCTTTGGGGGGGGGCGGGGGGGGGGTCCGTGTGGACCCCGACCGCGCCGGCAGCCTGGCCGCGGGCGCGCCGCGCCGCTGTAGGAGGCTCCAAGGCCGCAGGTCCGAGGCCGGTGCAAAGGGCTATTCCGCGATGTCAGTGGCGTGCGGCACGATGGGACGCATGGCAAGCAGGTACGACCACCCCGGCGAGCAGGCGGCGCAGGACCCGATCCGGCTGCTCGCGATCCGCGAGACCCCGCTCTCGCTCGACGAGGTCTTCGCCGCCGTCGGCGACGACGCGGCGGGCGGCACCGCGCTCTTCGTCGGCACCGTGCGCAATCACGACGGCGGCGCGGACGTCGACACCCTGGGGTACTCCTGCCATCCGACGGCCGAGGCCGAGATGCGTCGAATAGCCGAGAAGATCGCCGCGGACTTTCCGGTCCGGGCGATGGCCGCCGTACACCGAGTGGGCGATCTGGCGGTCGGCGATCTGGCGGTCGTCGTGGCCGTGTCGTGCCCGCACCGAGGGGAGGCCTTCGAGGCGTGCCGGAAGCTGATCGACGACCTCAAGCACGAGGTGCCGATCTGGAAGCATCAGAGGTTCTCCGACGGCGCCGAGGAGTGGGTCGGGGCCTGTTGAGGAGCGCCTGGCTTGTCGGGGTTCATGGCTGAAACCCGGTCAGACCCCAAGCGCCCCGATTTGCGTAACCGCCACCCTGCCATGAGCGTTGGGTTTGCAGATGACTAGTCTGCTGATCATTCAGGTGTATTCGTTCATGGGGTAGGGAGGTCGCGATGGCAGCACTCGCTTGGCTGTTGATTCCGCTTTTCGCTGCCGTCGGTGCTGCGATATGGGGAAGCTGGGCTTCACGGAACCGGTCCACCGGGGACGTGGCCGAGCTCGCCGGATACGCGCGGTTCCGCGATGCGATGGAGAAGCCCAGTTCCACTACCGAGGTTCTATAGCCGTGCACAGGGCTGTGCGCAGCCGCCGGGAGACCCCGTGCGGACCGGCCCCAGCGGTGCGCTGACAGCCCTGTCCCGTACTGTCGTTCCATGCCACGCCGCACCGCGACGATGCTCGCCTCAACCCTGATCTTCATTGCGCTGCTCTGCGCAGGGGTGCTCATTCCCGTGCCGTACTCGGAGATGTCTCCCGGGCCGACGGTGAACACCCTCGGATCAGCCCGTGGCGAGCCGGTGCTGCGGATCTCCGGCCACAAGACCTACCCGACGTCCGGGAACCTCAACATGACCACGGTCAGGGTCACCGGAGCGGACTATCGGATGAACGTGGTCGAGGCGCTCTATGGCTGGCTCGCCCACGACAACGTGGTGGTGCCGCACGACACGCTCTACCCGGACGGAAAGACCGAGGAGCAGTCCACGCAGGAGAACGCCGAGGAGTTCACCCAGTCGCAGGAGAGCGCCAAGGTCGCGGCGCTGGAGCAGCTGGACATCCCGGTGAAGACGCGGGTCGTGGTCGCCACCGTCCTCAAGGACACCCCCTCGGAGAACAAGCTGCACGCGGGAGACGTGATCCGGGCGGTGGACGGCACGCCTGTGAAGGCGCCGGGCGACGTCGCGAAGCAGGTCGTGAAGCACAAGGCGGGCGAGGACGTGGTCTTCACGATCGTTCCGGCCAAGGAGGCGGCCGCCGCCGAGAAGGCCGGGAAGGAGCCCCAGGGCTCCGAGAAGGTCACGATCACCACGGTGAAGGCGAAGGACGAGGACCGCGCCATCGTCGGCATCCAGGCCGGGACCGACCACACGTTCCCCTTCAGCATCGACATCAACCTGGCCGATGTGGGCGGGCCCAGCGCGGGCCTGATGTTCGCGCTCGGCATCGTCGACAAGCTGACGCCCGGGGACATGACCGGCGGGAAGTTCGTGGCGGGCACGGGCACGATCGACGAGACCGGGAAGGTCGGCCCGATCGGCGGCATCGAGATGAAGCTCGTGGGCGCACGGAACGCGGGGGCGGAGTACTTCCTGACGCCGAAGGACAACTGCGCGTCGGCGGCGTCGGACATCCCCGACGGGCTGACGCTGGTGAAGGTCGAGACGATCCGGGACGCGAAGGCGTCGCTGGACAAGATCAAGAAGGGCGACACCAAGGGGCTGCCGGCGTGTGAGGCCAGCTGACGGGGGTCCGTCCCCCGCGGGGGCTGCTCGCCAGGCCGCCCGTACGTCTGTCTGCACCCGGCGGCCGCCCAGGCGTCTGACTCAGGGTCGCCCGGCCCGGTCGCCCGGCTGTGTGTCTCCGCCGGCCGCGGGTCTCCGCCGGCCGCGGCCGGCCGGTGAGGGCCGGCCGCTGACCGGTTCTGCTCGAGGCTAGTCCTCGAACGTCGCCGACAGGGCCTCCGCCAGGGAGGGCACCAGGTCGGAGCCGGTGAGGACCTCCGTGGGGGAGTCCTTGGCACGCAGCCGCAGAGCCGACTCGCGGGTGCCGTCGCGCAGGACCGCCACGGTCATCCGGACCTCCTGGCGGTCCGGGTGGGCCGCGACCCATTTGGCCAGAGCCTTCTCCGACAGACCGTCCGGAACCGCGGCCTCCGCCGACGCCGGAAGCATCAGACGCTCCACGGTCAGCGCGCAGCCCATGACCGCGCGGGGCCAGGCGACCGTCGCCAGGAACTCGTCCAGCGGGGAGCCGGCCGGAATCTCGTCCTGCTCGATAGGGGTGAGCGGGGCCGCCGCTTCGTCGGTGTCGAGGCCGAGCTGCGCCGCGATGCCCGGCTCCTGGGTGCGGAGCCGAGCCGTGTCGACCAAGGCGAAGAGCCGGGCCGGCTGGTCCCAGCCGAGCCCGGACGCATACTCGTCGATTTCGAGCACAGCGCGGGTCAGCGGGCTCGCGGCCATCGGGGGGCCGGAAGAGGAAAGGTTGGACATGGCCAATATCCTGCCTCCTTCCGGGCCCGAGACGGGAACTAGGTAAAGCCTCAGTAAGTTGCATGAGTGGGCTCTACGATCGCGGGGCCCGTTTCACACCACCGCGAACTTCGAGGGGCGCACGTTGGCTTTCCAGATGCCGGACCGTGGCGGAGGCCCGACCGGGCCACGGATCAGAGTGGGCCGGCCGTCCCGGCGCGTCCGCACCCTGCTCATGACACTGGGCGTCCTGGCCGTCCTGGCCATGGCGTTCGTCATGTTCGCCGGGTTCTGGACTGACTGGCTCTGGTACCGCTCAGTTCACTACTCCTCGGTCTTCACCACCACGCTGTGGACGAAGGTCGGCCTGTTCGCCGTCTTCGGCCTGCTCATGGCCGCGGCAGTCGGCGTGAACATCTGGCTCGCGCACCGGCTCCGGCCGCCGCTGAGCGCGATGTCGCTGGAGCAGCAGAGCCTCGACCGCTACCGCATGGGCATCGCGCCGTACAAGAAGTGGGTGCTCCTCGCGATCACCGCTCTCGTCGGCCTGATCGCGGGCGCCTCGGCCACCGGCCAGTGGCGGACCTGGCTGATGTGGGTCAACGGCGTGTCCTTCGGTCAGAAGGACCCCCAGTTCAAGATGGACGTGTCGTTCTACGCGTTCGATCTTCCCTGGTACCGCTTCCTGCTCGGCTTCGGCTTCGCGGCCGCCGTGCTCTCGCTGATCGCCGCCGCCCTGACGCACTACCTGTACGGCGGGCTGCGCATCACCAGCCCGGGCGCGCGCGCGACCGCCGCGGCGACTGGCCACCTGTCGGTGCTGCTCGGCGTCTTCGTCTCGCTGAAGGCCGTCGCGTACTGGCTCGACCGCTATGGCCTGGCCGTGAAGTCCAGCGACTTCAAGGCGACCGGCAACTGGACGGGTCTGCGGTACGTCGACGCCAACGCCTACCTGCCCGCCAAGACCATCCTCTTCTGCATCGCCGTCATCTGCGCCCTGCTGTTCTTCGCGACGCTGTGGCGGCGCACCTGGCAGCTTCCGGTGATCGGCTTCGGCCTGATGGTCCTGTCGGCGATCCTCATCGGCGGCCTCTACCCGGCGATCGTGCAGAAGTTCCAGGTCCAGCCGAACGAGCAGGCCAAGGAAGCGCCCTACATCAAGAAGAACATCGAGGCCACGCGGCACGCGTACGGCATCGACAAGGCGAACACGCAGGACTACTCCGGCAAGGGCGACCCCAAGCGGAAGGCCCAGCAGCGCACCGACGCCGACTCCGCCGCCAGCTACCGCCTGGTGGACTCCAACGTCGTCTCGCCCGCCTTCCAGCAGCTCCAGCAGGAGCGGAAGTACTATCAGTTCCCCGCGACCCTCGACGTCGACCGGTACACCGGCCCCGACGGCAAGCCGCAGGACACGGTCATCGGTCTGCGCGAGCTCAACATCAAGGGCATCCAGAAGCGCAACTGGATCAACGACCACTTCACGTACACCCATGGCTACGGCGCCATCGCGGCCAAGGGCACGAACACGATCACGGACCCGGACAAGGGCACGGTCGGCTCGCCCGACTTCACCGAGTCCGGTCTGCCGACCACGGGCCAGCTCGGCACGTACGAGCAGCGGATCTACTACGGCGAGAAGACCGAGCAGTACTCCATCGTCGGCGGGCCGCAGAAGGAGCTCGACTACGAGAAGAACGGCGAGGAGACCACCAGCTACGAGGGCAAGAGCGGGGTCAACCTCTCCAACCCGCTGAACCGCGCCGCGTACGCCGTGGCCTTCAGCGAGCCGCAGATCCTCTACTCGGGCGCCATCGGCGAGGGCTCGCGGATCCTGTACAACCGCACGCCCAAGGAGCGCGTCGAGGCGGTCGCCCCGTGGCTGACCATCGACGGCGACGCCTACCCGGCGGTCGTCGAGGGCCGCATCCAGTGGATCGTCGACGCGTACACGACGACCAACGGCTACCCCTACGCCTCGCGCACCACCCTGGGCGACACCACGGCCGACTCGCTGACCACCAACCAGCGCGCGGTCGTCGCCCAGCAGAACCAGGTCAACTACATCCGCAACTCGGTGAAGGCCACCGTCGACGCCTACGACGGCACGGTCAACCTGTACGAGTGGGACACCGAGGACCCGGTCCTCAAGACCTGGATGAAGGCGTTCCCCGACACGGTCAAGCCGAAGGGCGACATCAAGCCCGAGCTGATGGCCCATCTGCGGTACCCGCAGGACATGTTCAAGGTGCAGCGCGAGCTGCTCACCCGGTACCACGTCACCGAGCCCGAGCAGTTCTACAGCGGCAGTGACGCCTGGCAGGTGCCGGACGACCCGACGAACAAGGACACCAGCGCGGTCCCGCCGTACTACCTGAGCCTGAAGATGCCCGGGCAGGACGACCAGAAGTTCTCGCTGACGACGACGTTCACACCAGCCGGACGCCCCAATCTAGGCGCGTTCATGGCGGTCGACGCCGACGCGACCAGCAAGGACTACGGCACGATAAGACTGTTGAGAGTCACCGAGACCGTTCAAGGTCCAACGCAGGTGCAGAGTGAGCTCAACGGCGTGCCAGAAGTGGCCACCTTCGTCCGCGACCTCAGAGGCACCGACTCGGACATCGAGTACGGCAACCTGCTGACGGTGCCCCTGGACGGCGGCTTCCTGTACATCGAGCCGGTGTACGCACGAGGCGGCAGCGCGAACTATCCGCTGCTCAAGAAGGTCGCCGTCGCCTATGGCGGAGGGAAACCGGTCTTCAAGGACTCCCTCACGGAGGCGCTCAACGCGGTCTTCGAGCAAGAGGGCCAGGAGCCACCGCCGACCGAGCCCACGAAGCCGACCGACCCGACGAAGCCGACCGAGCCGACCAAGCCGCCGGCGACCGGCGACGCGGCGCTGAAGGACGCGATCGCGGACGCGCAGAAGGCGTACGACGACGCGGAGGCGGCGCTCGAGAAGAACCCCGCCGACTGGGAGGCGTACGGCAAGGCGCAGACGGCTCTGCAGGAGGCGCTCGAGCGGGCGGCCGAGGCGCAGAACAAGCCGGCCCCGGACAGCTCCCCCTAGGGGCAGGCCAGATAAGGGCAGGTCAGATCGGGGCAGGGCGGAACAGGGGCTGGTCAAGCGTCATCCCGCGTCGTGGTACGGTTGCAACACAACGACGCGGGGTGGAGCAGCTCGGTAGCTCGCTGGGCTCATAACCCAGAGGTCGCAGGTTCAAATCCTGTCCCCGCTACTGATGAGTACAAAGAGGGCCCGGATCCTTTGAGGATCCGGGCCCTCTTCGTGCGTATGTGCTCCCTGTAAAGAAGTGCGCGCCGAGTGCGGCGAGTTGGGGCTGAGCGTGTTTGACTTATCTCTCTGTGGGCATGTCGACAAAACGCTGAAGTGACCTTACTGGCTGCGGTATACCAGGTGTACGCGGGTTGCAGGTGGTGCGACGATGGAATTTATGGGGGACAGGGCAACTCTGTTGGAGACAGGGCGGTTTGTGCAGCCGCATGCCGAGGACGTGACAGACGCGATCATTTCTGCCGTCGACGCCGTCGCCGAGGCGGGCGCCAACGGCACTGAGCCGAGCATGAGCGCTGTCGGCGCACTCGGCTTTGACAACGTTGACAAGATCGGAAGCCAGAGAAGGACCGGCACCGACCATGCCGACACTTTCGAGAGCGCGGGGGCCGAGGAGCGCCACCGGCGCGCGGCCGACGCCGGCGACGCCGCCTCGATGAGCGTGCTCGGCGCGCTGCTGCTGCGCCGCGGCGATCTCGACGGCGCGGAGCCGTACCTGCGCGGGGCGACGGCCGACGGGGACCGGGCCGCGGCGAACAATCTGGGCGTACTGCTCCACCAGCGCGGCTACCCCGACGAGGCGGCCGGGTGGTGGCGTATCGCCGCCGTCGCCGGTTCCGCGGCGGCGGCGCACGCGCTCGGGCGGCACTTCCGCGAGCGCGGCGACGAGCCCGCTGCCGAGTACTGGCTGCGCCAGTCCGCCGAGCAGGGCCACGCTCTGGGCGCGTACGCCCTCGCGGACTTGCTCGAGCACCGCAGCGACGTCGGCGCCAAGCGCTGGCTGCGGGCCGCCGCCGAGCAGGGACACCGCGAGGCGGCGTACCGGCTTGCGCGCGCGCTGGAGCGCGAGGCCGCGGCTGGGGCGCGCGCGGGCGGCGATGTGGGGCTGGCGATGCGCGGGGCGCGTTCGGACGCCACGGGGGCCGTAGGAGCCGCTGCGCGGCCTGCTGACGGCGCTCCGGCCGGCGCGCGCGCCGGTACGGCGGCCTCGCGCTCCGCGGACGCACGCACGGGCGCGGGAAGCCGCACGAGCCGAGGCGAATCGGCCACAGGTACGAGTCGTGGCGAATCGGCCACAGGCACGGGCACGGGAGCCGGCGGGGCAGCCGCTGTGCGGTCCGCCTCGGCCTCGGGCACCGGCAGTGGCGACGGGACGGGCGCGGAGGCCGTAAGCGCGCTGCTCGACCAGGCCGAGCAGTGGTACCGGCAGGCCGCCGCGCGCGGGCACCGGCGTGCCGCGCTGCACCTCGGCGCGGCACTTGAGCGGCGCGGCGAGCTGAAGGAGGCCGGCCGCTGGTACCTCACCTCCGCCAAGGACGGCGAGGCCCGTGCCGCCTGCGCGCTGGGCTTCCTGCTGCGCGACGCCGGCGACGAGGAGAGCGCCGCCGTGTGGTGGCTGCGCGCCGCGCAGGAGGGCGACGGCAACGCCGCGAACGCTCTCGGCGCACTGCACGCCGCCCGCGGAGAGCAGCAGACCGCCGAGCGCTGGTACCGCGCCGCGATGGACGCGGGCGACGTCAACGGCGCGTACAACCTGGGGCTGCTCTGCGCGGCCCAGGACCGTACGGCGCAGGCCGAGCAGTGGTACCGGCGCGCCGCGTACGCGGGGCACCGCGAGGCCGCCAACGCGCTCGCCGTGCTGCTCCTGCAGGCCGGCGACGCGACCGGCGCCGAGCCCTGGTTCTCCAAGGCAGCCGAGGCCGGCAGCGTGGACGCCGCCTTCAACCTGGGCATCCTGTACGTCGGCCGCGACGACGACCGCACCGCGCTGACCTGGTACGAGCGGGCCGCCGCCGCCGGTCACACCGAGGCCGCCCTCCAGGTCGGCATCGCCATGCTCAGGGACGGCGACGAGCAGGGCGCCGAGCAGCAGCTGCGGTGCGCGGCGGGCGGCGGCAGCGCGGAGGCGGCGTTCCGGCTGGCCACCGTGCTCGACGCCCGCCAGCCGCCGCCCGGGCCGCCCGCGCTGGGCGAGCCCGTGGCGGAGAAGACCGAGTGCGAGGAGTGGTACGAGCGCGCGGCCCAGCGGGGTCACCGCCGTGCGCAGGTGCGGGTCGGCATGCTCGCCGCCGCCCGCGGCGACATGGTCGACGCGGCCCGCTGGTACCGGGAGGCGGCGGAGGCCGGCAGCCGCAACGGCGCGTTCAACCTCGGCCTGCTGCTCGCCCGCGAGGGCAATGAGCGCGAGGCCGCCTTCTGGTGGACCCGCGCCGCCCGGGCCGGGCACGGGCGGGCCGCGCTGCGGCTCGCGCTGCTCGCCGCGCGGCGGGGGGAGCTGACCGAGGGGCAGCGGTGGTGCGCACGGGCGGTCGAGCTGGGGCCCGCCGAGGTGGCGGAGCGCGCGGCACGGCTGCGCGAGGCGCTGCACCAGGAGCTCACGGCGTAGTCCCCGGCCTGGATCAGGTCCGGGGCCGGGATCCGGTTCCGGCCTGGATCCGGTCCGGGCCGGGAGTCGGGCGACGAGCTGTCCTGGGCCAAGATCCGCATCCGGGCCAAGACCCGGTTCTCGGCCCGGCCTGGATCTGGTCCCCGGGGTCCCGGGGCCCCGGGGCTGGTCCCGGGCCGGGAATCGGGCGGCGAGCTGTCCTGGGCCAAGATCCGCGGCCGGGCCAAGATCCGGTTGCGGGCCTCGCTCCGCTTCCTGGTCTCGATCCGGTTCGCTCCTCGATTGGGCCCGGCCTCGACCCGGTTCCCGGCCTCGGATCGACCAGTCGCGGGCGGTCGAACCAGTCGCAGGGCGGTCGAATCGGGGCCCGCGCCGGGGTTCCTGGCCGGTTCGTAGGTAGTGACGAATATCGATTTGCGCTGGTCGGCGGGGTGACGTAATGTTGCATTCATCGACGCGGGGTGGAGCAGCTCGGTAGCTCGCTGGGCTCATAACCCAGAGGTCGCAGGTTCAAATCCTGTCCCCGCTACTGAAAGACGAAGGCCCGGATCCTAGGATCCGGGCCTTCGTCGTGTTCGGGTGCCGTAGGCCCCTGAGCCTCGGGGCCCTGTGTCGCGGGCGTCGGCGTCAGGTCAGGCCGACGCGCAGTTCGGGCAGGTGCCCCGGTAGGTCACTTCCACGTTCGAGATCGTGAAGCCGAAGCGCTCGGTGTCCGGGAGGCTCGCCAGCGGGTCGCCCGAGGGGTGAACGTCGCGGATCGCGCCGCACTGGGCGCAGACCAGGTGCTGGTGGGGCTGGTGCGCGTTCGGGTCGTACCGCTTGGCGCGGCGGTCCGTCGACACCTCGAGCACCTCGCCCAGGCTCACCATCTCGCCCAGCGTGTTGTAGACGGTCGCCCGCGAGATCTCGGGCAGCTTGGCCACCGCCCGCGCATGGACCTCGTCGGCCGTCAGATGGACATGGTCGCCGTCGAGGACCTCGGCCACGACACGGCGCTGGGCGGTCATACGCCAGCCGCGTCCGCGCAGTCTTTCCAACAGGTCACTCATAAGGACCAGCCTAACAGCGGCGGCGCCCAGAATCCGAACAGGTGTGACTTTGGATGACAGCTTGACTTAGACAATGTCCATTGTAGGATCGATCACGGCACAGTCCGGGGGACAGGGCTTGCAGGACAGGGTTCGCAGAAGACGACGCAGGAGGCGCAAGTGACGCAGGGACCGCTCACCACGGAGGCCGGCGCGCCGGTGGCCGACAACCAGAACAGCGAGACCGCGGGCGCCGGCGGTCCCGTTCTGGTCCAGGACCAGCTGCTGCTCGAGAAGCTCGCGCACTTCAACCGCGAGCGCATCCCGGAGCGCATCGTCCACGCCCGCGGCGCCGGTGCGTACGGCACCTTCACGCTCACCCGCGACGTCTCCCAGTGGACGCGCGCGAAGTTCCTCTCCGAGGTGGGCAAGCAGACCGAGACGTTCCTGCGCTTCTCGACGGTCGCCGGCAGCCTCGGCTCCGCCGACGCCGTGCGCGATCCCCGCGGCTTCGCGCTGAAGTTCTACACCGAGGAGGGCAACTACGACCTCGTCGGCAACAACACCCCGGTGTTCTTCATCAAGGACGCCGTGAAGTTCCCGGACTTCATCCACACGCAGAAGCGCGACCCGTACACCGGCTCGCAGGAAGCCGACAACGTATGGGACTTCTGGGGTCTGAGCCCCGAGTCGACGCACCAGGTGACCTGGCTCTTCGGCGACCGCGGCATCCCGGCCACGCTGCGCCACATGAACGGCTACGGCTCGCACACGTTCCAGTGGAACAACGAGGCCGGCGAGGTCTTCTGGGTCAAGTACCACTTCAAGACCGACCAGGGCATCGAGAACCTCACCCAGGCCGAGGCCGACCTGCTCGCCGGCGCGGACCCGGACTCCCACCAGCGCGACCTGCGCGAGGCCATCGAGCGCGGCGACTTCCCGTCCTGGACGGTGCAGGTCCAGATCATGCCGGCGGCCGACGCGGCGACCTACCGCTTCAACCCGTTCGACCTGACCAAGGTCTGGCCGCACGAGGACTACCCGCCGATCGAGATCGGCAAGCTGGAGCTCAACCGCAACCCGGAGAACATATTCGCCGAGGTCGAGCAGAGCATCTTCAGCCCGGCCCACTTCGTTCCCGGCATCGGCCCGTCCCCGGACAAGATGCTCCAGGGCCGTCTCTTCGCGTACGGCGACGCCCACCGCTACCGCGTCGGCATCAACGCCGACCACCTCCCGGTGAACCGCCCGCACGCTGCCGAGGCGCGCACCAACTCCCGTGACGGCTATCTGTACGACGGCCGCCACAAGGGCGCCAAGAACTACGAGCCGAACAGCTTCGGCGGCCCCTTCCAGACCGGCCGGCCGCTGTGGGCCTCCACCGCGGTCACCGGCGCCACCGGCAACCACGAGGCCCCGAGCCACGCCGAGGACGACGACTTCGTGCAGGCGGGCGACCTCTACCGCTTGATGTCCGAGGACGAGAAGGGCCGTCTGATCGAGAACCTCGCCGGGTTCATCGCCAAGGTCTCGCGCGAGGACATCGCCGAGCGCGCGATCGACAACTTCCGCCGGGCGGACGGCGACTTCGGCAAGCGGCTGGAGGCCGCGGTCCAGGCCCTGCGCGGCTGACGGTCGCTTGTCGCAGAGCGGAGGGCCGGATCCCTGTCCAGGGGGTCCGGCCCTTTCGCGCGCCCACTCGTATCCCGACCGAGCCGTTCCCAACTGGGCCGTTCCCAACTGGGCCGTACCCGACCGGGCCAGGCTGCCTACGTGCCTACGTGCCTGCGTGCCTGCGTGCCTGCGTGCCTGCGTGCCTGCGTGCCTGCGTGCCTGCTGCGCTCGGCGCGCCGCGGCGAGGCCGCTCGTGCGGCACGGCTCTCCTGTGGGAGCGAGGCTCTCCCTCGGGCCGCGGCTCCGCTGCGCCGGGGTGGTGTCAGCCCGCCAGCGTCGCGGGGTGGCGCCTGGAGGGCGCCCAGCAGCGGATGATGTCGCGCACGGAGACGATGCCCACGGGCCCGTTGCCGTCGAGGACGATGAGGTGCCGGAAACCGCCGTGCGCCATGGCCTCTGCGGCCTCCTCCAAGGTCCAGGAAGGCGCGGCGAAGACGACGTCGGTGGTGGTGTGGGCGCCTGCGGTCTCCAGATCGGGGTTCTGCCCCAGGCCCACGGAATTGAGGATGTCGCGCTCGGTCAGAATGCCGAGACCGTCGGCGTCGGTGTCGAGTACGACGGCTGCGCCGATGCGGCGCGCGGCCATCAGCCGGGCCGCGTGGCGGAGTGTGTGCGTGGGTCCGATGGTGAGGACCACCGTGCTCATGGCGTCACGGACGAGCATGAATGGAGCCACCTCCTTGGTGGATCGGTCGTTCGGGAACCGATTCACAAGTTCACAAGTGGGGGGACTCTCAGAGTCGCAGTGTTGCGGGACGGCAGCAAGGGGGCGCGCGCCGCCTTACGGGCGGCGCGCGGGAGCCTTACGGAACGCAGGTGCCCGGGCCTGCGGAAATGCCCGAAACGGGCCGCGGAAGGATCAGTACCGCTGATTCAGATAGCCGAGCAGCTCATCGTGCAGCAGTCCGTTCGACGCCGCCGCGTTGCCGCTGTGCGGGCCCGGACGGCCGTCCAGCCCCGTGAAGACGCCGCCGGCCTCCTGGACGACGATCGCCGTCGCCGCCATGTCCCACAGCGAGAGCTCCGGCTCCGCGCAGATGTCCACCGAGCCCTCGGCGACCATCATGTACGGCCAGAAGTCGCCATAGCCGCGCGTGCGCCAGCAGGCCCGCGTCAGATCGAGGAAGCCGTCGAGGCGGCCCTGCTCCTCCCAGCCGCTCAGCGAGGAGTAGGCGAGCGAGGCGTCCGCGATCCGCCCCACCTTGGAGACCTGGAGCCGGCTCGCCGAGCTCAGGCTCCGCCCGGTGTACGCGCCCGCCCCCTGCGCCGCCCACCAGCGGCGGCCCAGCGCCGGCGCCGACACGACGCCCATCACGGGCTGGTAGCCGCCCTCGCCCTGCACCATCAGCGAGATCAGCGTCGCCCAGACCGGGACGCCGCGTACGTAGTTCTTGGTGCCGTCGATCGGGTCGATGACCCAGCGGCGGGGGCCCGTGCCCTCGATGCCGTACTCCTCGCCGAGGATCGCGTCGCGCGGGCGGGCCCGCTGGAGGTGGCCCCGGATCAGCTCCTCGGCCGCCTTGTCGGCCTCGCTCACCGGAGTCATGTCCGGCTTGGTCTCGACCTTGAGGTCGAGGGCCTTGAACCGGTCCATCGTGGCGGCGTCGGCGGCGTCCGCGAGGACATGGGCCAGGCGCAGATCATCGTGGTAATCGGGCATGTCGTCACTCTATAGCGGCTGTGACAGGCCATCCCTGGGCCCGTCGGCCATAGCTGACCGCCGCGGCTATTGACAGTGCATGGCCGTCCGTCAACTCTGAGCGCAGAGCCGACTGAGCGCACAGCCGTACGGCCTGGGAGGCGACGATGCCTACTGCGCGGGAGTCCCTGCTGAACGCCGCTCTCGCGGCGCTCGCCGACCAGCCCTGGTCGGGGGTGCGCATGGTCGACGTCGCCTCCGCGGCCGGCGTCTCGCGGCAGACCCTCTACAACGAGTTCGGCAGCAAGGACGGCCTCGCCCGCGCGCTCGTGCGGCGCGAGGCGGACGGCTACCTCCATGGCGTCGACCGGGTGCTCGCCGCGCAGGCCGCCGGGACCGCGGACCGGCTGGTCTCGGTCGCCGAGTGGACGGTCGGGCAGGCGCGGGCGAGGCCGCTGCTGAGGGCGCTGCTCACCGGCTGCTGGGGCGAGCGGCTGCCCGCGCCCCGGCCCG
>NZ_JBFAYB010000145.1:0-13104 GCF_040681075.1 Streptomyces sp. NPDC051907
GCGCACACCCGGCTCGGGTGTGCGCCCCACTCGCATACGTACGGTGCGTAGGAAGTGCCGCGGGCTACCAGGCCGTGCTCGCCGTCTTCTCCTGCGGCAGCAGCACCCACAGCGCCAGGTAGAGCAGGAACTGCGGTCCCGGCAGCAGACACGACGCCACGAATATGACGCGCATCGTGGTCGCGGAGGTGCCGAAGCGCCGTGCCAGCGCTGCGCACACTCCACCGATCATCTTTCCGTCACGGGGGCGGACAATGGCGGCCATGGTGGGCTCCTTCGCGAGAACCTGGGGGAGCAGCTACGTCGTGCTCCGATGACTCCATGGTGGCCTCGCGCCAGGGGGCAAAGCGTCGCTCTACGGGGCGATCCCGACCCTGGGAATCGTAGGGGTCGGTCCCTGAGACGCCTCCTCCCGCCGGACGGTCCCCGCCTGCCTGCGGGAGGAGCCCCCCGCCTTCGACTGCTGGCGCTGCCTGCGCAGCAGCCGGGCCCGGCCCGCGGGCACGACCAGCAGATGGGCCAGCGCCACACCGGTCGTGTTCAGCAGCAGCGAGTCCACGTCGACCACCCGGCCCGGCACCGCGGTCTGCAGCAGCTCGATGCCGAGCGAGAACAGAGCGCCGGCGGTGACCGTGCGGACCAGGGACGCCCAGGGGGATACGGCGAGCCGGCCGCCCGCCATGGGCAGCAGCACGCCGAGCGGGGCCAGCAGGACGAGTCCTTCGCCGATATGCCGCGCGGCCTCGACCGGGCCCAGCGCGAGCGATGCCTTGATGCCCGCCAGCGGCTCGAGATTCGCGGCCGTAACCCACATCACGTCGAGCGGGCGCAGCGTCAGCCATGCGACGAGCAGCAGATGCGCGACGAGGAGGACGACCCCCGCCGCGCGGAAGCGGATGGCGGCACTGCCGCCCGAACCTTGACGCTGCACGCCCCCCAAGACGCATGCTTCCCGCGAATCGGTTCCGCGCGATTTCAAGAGGAAGCTCGAACGACGACCTCCGGCCCTGGCGGAAGCGTCCGCGGGCGGGTACCGGGAGGCGTCAGGGGGAGGCGGGCGACGCACCCGCCGCCGTCGGGAGCGCGCCGAGCGTCGGCAGCGCGCTCTCCGGCCGCTCCTTGGCGCCGGTCGAGCACTCGTAGCCGCGCGGGGAGTAGTCCCCCGGGCCGCCGAGCGTCACCGAGCCGTCGGCGGTCGCGGCCTTGCTCTCCGCGAACGTGCAGACGATCTGCGCGAGCGCCGGCGCTGGCAGGTCCTCCGGCTGGCGGCTGAGCCGCAGCGTGCCCGCCGGATCGTCTCTGCGCGGCCCGGTGACGACTATCGGCCCTCGGACGTACGTGGCGAAGCCGGCCTCGTGCTCCGACGCGGTCGGCTCCTGCGCCAGCTCGTCCAGGAGCGCCTGCGCGACCTGCACCCGGCTGTCGACGGCCTTCACCTCGGGGATCTCGGCCGTGCGCTCCACCGACTCCAGCTGCGAGGCGCACACCAGATAGACCCGCACCGGGGCGCCCTGGGGCTGCGCCTGAGGGGTCAGGCTCGCCGTGGTCACCTCGCACGGCTCCCGGGAGGGGGCGGGCCCGCCGTCGACGGGCACCTGGGTGGTTCTGATCCCGCAGCCGCCGAGAACGACGACGCCGGTCAGCGCCGCCGCCGACCACAGCGCCCGCTGACGCGCACGACGACGCACGCGCGTACGCGTACGGCTGCCGGTGCGGGTACGGCCCTTCGGCGTCACTGCGCGCCTTCCTCTCCCGGCTCGCCGACGCCCTCGGCGTCCGCGTCGCTCTCCCCGTCGCCGTCCGTCAGCGCCGCGGCGTCCTGCGGCAGCCGCAGCACGAACACCGCTCCGTCGCCGTCCGCGGAGTTCGCGGCGGTGATGTCGCCGCCGTGGATATGGGCGTTCTCCATCGCGATCGACAGCCCCAGACCGCTGCCCTCGGAGCGCGGCCGCGAGGCGCTGGCCTTGTAGAACCGGTCGAAGACGTGCGGCAGCACGTCCTCGGGGATGCCGGGCCCGTGGTCGCGCACCTCGATCAGCAGCTCGTGGTCGACCGGCCGCACCGAGACGCGTACCGGCGAGCCGCCGTGCTTGAGCGCGTTGCCGATCAGGTTCGCGAGGATCACGTCGAGCCGGCGCGGATCGAGCCGGGCCATGATCCCGCGCTCGGCGTCCAGGTCCACCGCGTCCAGCCAGGCGCGCGCGTCGATGCAGGCGGTGACCTGGTCGGCGACGTCGACGGTGTCCAGGACGAGCCGCGCGGTGCCCGCGTCGAAGCGGGTGACCTCCATCAGGTTCTCCACCAGGTCGCCCAGCCTGCGGGTCTCGCTGACCACGAGGTTCACGGCGGGCGCGATCATCGGGTCGAGGCTGTCGGCCTCGTCCTCCAGCACCTCGGTGACGGCGGTCAGCGCGGTCAGCGGGGTGCGCAGCTCATGCGACATGTCGGCGACGAAGCGGCGGCTGGACTCCTCCCGCGCGCTCATGTCCGCGACCTTCTTCTCCAGCGACTCGGCGGTCTTGTTGAACGTCCGTGCCAGCTCCGCCAGTTCGTCCGTGCCCGAGACCCGCAGCCGGGTGTCCAGCTTGCCCTCGCCGAGCCGCCGCGCCGCCTCGCCGAGCCGGTGCACCGGCCTGAGCACGGTCGTCGCCGCGGCCTGCGCGAGCAGCGCCGAGCCGACCAGGGCGAGCGCGGTGGCGATCCCCAGCGACCAGGCGAGCGAGTTGAGGTCCTGGCGCTCCTGGTCCAGCGACTTGAACACATAGCCGGTCGGGCCGCCGCCGACGATCCGCGTGCCGCCGACCAGATACGGCTTGCCGCCGCGCTGGGTGCGCTGCCAGTACAGGTGGTACGGGACGGAGTTGCCCGCGCCGACGTCCTGCCGCTCGTCCACGGCCTCCCGCAGCGTCCTGGGCACGTCCTTCAGCGTGAACGCGTCCGCGTCCGAGACGCCGACGATCGTCTTGAGCTCCGAGCTCTCGCCGATCAGCAGCACGCTGTAGCCGTCCGCGCCGGCGGCCATCTGCTCGGCGGTCTTCTGGAGCTCGTTCTGCGTCGGCCGCAGCGGCAGCGCGGCCGCCCGGGACTGCATCTCCTGACGGAAGTCGGCCAGCGCCGAGTCCTGCGTACGGGTCAGCACGGCTTCGCGGTTGAGCCAGTACGCGATGCCCGAGGCGGAGACGGCGGCGGTCAGCGCGACCAGCGCGAACACGACGACGAGACGGAGGCGCAGGCTCGTCAGGCGAAGTCCGGCGAGCAGCGCGCGCTTTGCGGCACTGCTCACCAAGTACGTCCGTCCATGACGGCGAACGCGCGGCCCACCGCTGAGCGCGCGGTACGGCACTGTGCGGTACGGCTCCGTGCGGTACGGCTCCGTGCGCTACGGCTCTGCGCGGGGCGGCTCACTGCGGCACGTCCAGCCGGTAGCCGACGCCGCGGACCGTGCGGATCAGGGTCGGCGAGGACGGCACGTCCTCGACCTTCGCCCGCAGCCGCTGCACGCACGCGTCCACCAGACGCGAGTCGCCGAGGTAGTCGTGCTCCCACACCAGACGCAGCAGCTGCTGACGGGACAGCGCCTGTCCCGGCCTGCGGCTCAGCTCCAGCAGCAGCCGCAGCTCGGTCGGCGTGAGCTGGAGGTCCTCGCCGTTCTTGGTGACCGTCATCGCGGAGCGGTCGATCATCAGGGAGCCGAAGGTCGCCGAGTCGGTGGACTCGCGCTCGCCGCGCCGCAGCACGGCCCGGATGCGGGCGTCCAGCACCCGGCCCTGGACCGGCTTGACGACATAGTCGTCGGCGCCCGACTCGAGCCCGACCACTACATCGATGTCATCGCTGCGCGCGGTCAGCAGGATGATCGGCAGCTGGTCGGTACGCCTGATGCGCCGGCACACCTCGAAACCGTCGATCCCGGGCAGCATCACATCCAGCACGATCAGATCCGGCCGCTGCTCCTTCAGCAGCTTCAGGCCGTCCTCGCCCGTCGCCGCGGTGGCCACTCGGTGGCCCTGGCGTGACAGGGAGAGTTCGAGGGCCGTGCGGATGGAATCGTCGTCCTCGATCAGCAACAGGAAAGGCACGGAGGTCATTCTGGCCCATAGGGGAGCCCTAGTTCGACAGCTGGAGCGCTCCCACACGACTCCTCCCCTTGTGAAAGGCCCCTTCAACGTCTTGGCGGCCGACTCGAGACGGCCATGACGGGGCTTGTGACGCGCCTGTGACAGTCGACGGACACCGCGATGAAACTGCCCGGGCAGAGTTCTCAGCACACGGACCGAAGCAGACTCCACTCGACGGGGGGCGCGAGATGAACGCACTGCACAGCACCAACTCAAGCGCAGTTGTCACGCGTCTCCACGACGTCGTGAGGAGCACGGAGAAGTCCGGCGCGGTGAACGGGCGGGGGTGCGTTCGCAGCGTCGGACGTCAGCACAAGGCGCCGTACATGGTGGCTGTGACTGACGGGGGAGCGTCGTCGTACAGGGAGGCCTCGGGGGAGCGGACGAGCCTGTCGGAGGCGGAGTTCACCGCCTACGTCCAGGAGCGCCGTGCCTCCCTGTACGCGACCGCATACCACCTGACCGGCGACCGGTTCGAGGCCGAGGACCTGCTCCAGAGCGCGCTGTTCTCGACGTACCGCGCCTGGGACCGGATCAGCGACAAGGCGGCGGTCGGGGGATACCTCCGCCGCACCATGACCAATCTGCACATCAGCGCCTGGCGCCGGCGCAAGCTCAACGAGTACCCCACGGAGGAGCTCCCGGAGACGGCGAGCGACACCGACGCGATGCGGGGCACCGAGCTGCGGGCGGTGCTGTGGCAGGCGCTGGCCAGGCTGCCCGAGACCCAGCGGACGATGCTGGTCCTTCGTTACTACGAGGGCCGCACCGACCCGGAGATCGCGGAGATCCTGGACATCAGCGTCGGCACGGTGAAGTCGAGCATCTGGCGGTCGCTCCGCCGGCTGCGCGAGGACGAGGTCCTCAGCTTCGGCCGTGATGAGGAAGAGTCCTTCGGCGAGCTGGTGGCCTGAAGGCGACGGGGGAACGGGGGACGCCGTCTCGGGGGAGACGGCGGGATCCGGGGGGATCCACGGGGGAACGGGGACCACGGGGGACACGGGGGATCCACGGGGGCCCTGCGGGGAGAACAGAGCGGGACTGGACAGGCCGGGGGGTCTTGTCCGGCCCCGCTCTTGTTTTTGTGCGGGGGTGGATCTGCTTCCCCGGGGGACAGCCCCGGGGCGGCCCCGCGCCTCAATCGCCGGGGAAACCCAGCCCGTCCGGCGTTTGAGGACACGGCCGGAGGCCGTATGGGGGCGTAGCCCCCTGGGGCGGGGGTGACGTGCCCTGTGCGGGCTGCCCGCGGGGCTCTGCCCCGGACCCCGCGCCTCAAACGCCGGCGAGGCTGAAAGTGCGCCTCAATCGCCGGGGAAACTCAGCCCGTCCGGCGTTTGAGGACACGCCCGTAGGGCGTACGGGGGCGGGGGCGTAGCCCCCCGGGGCGAGGGTGACCGTGCCTGGGTCTCAGGCGTTCGCGGGGGTGCGGTGGACGTGGCCCGCCGCTGCTGAGGTCAGGCGGCCCAGGGCCTCCTGCTTGTCGCATGCGTGCGCGCCCAGGGAGGTCTGGCGGGCCACGATGGCCCGTTCCGCGCGCATCAGGCGCCAGCCCCTGCGCAGCAGGAACGGGACCGACTTGCGGCCCTCGCGCAGGTCGCGGGCGAGGCGGCGGCGGAAGGTCGTCGACGGGCGGCCGCGCAGGCACAGCGCGTCCGCCAGCACTCCCAGCTCAGCGCAGCGCGCCACGATGTCCGCCGCGAAGATGCCCTCCGCCACGAAGAGCGGCGTGCGGTCGATGGCGAACGACTCGCTGCCGACGCGCGCGCTGGTGGCGATGTCGTACACGGGAACGTTCGTACGCCCCGTACGGCACAGCTCGCTGATCGCCGCCACCGCCGCGTCCGCGTCCCAGGAGAGCGGGGAGTCCCAGTCGATGTCCGTGCTGTCCGTGACCAGCGGAAGCGTGGGGTCGTCGCCCTCTTTGTAGAAGTCGTCCAGGCGCAGCACCGGAAGGCCGGTGCGGGCGGCGAGAGAGGACTTTCCGGAGCCGGACGGCCCTGTGAGCAGCACGACGCGGGCGGGAAGCGGAGAGGAGGTCACGGGACACCAGTGTGAGGCATTGACCCGTGAAGGGGACCACCCGGGGAGGACGTTGGTACGGAGGACTCCGTCTCAACTACGCTGCGTGCATCTCCGATTACCCACTGAGTCAGGAATCCCATGGCACGTCACACAGCTTCCTCGTCCCGGCGCACCGCCCTGCTGCGCGCGGGCGCGACCGTCGCGGCGGCCGCCGCCGCCCTCGGCGTCGGCGCGAGCGCCGCGCAGGCCGCCCCGGCCTCGCAGCTTCCGCCCCTCGGCCTCGACGCGCGGGGCGGCGGGCCGGCCGAGGTGCTGACGGGCGCCCTCACGAACTCGGTGACCGGCGCCGGCCAGCTCAAGAGCCTCCAGCTCAACCCGCTCGCCAAGACCGGCTCCGACCCGCTCGACAACGTCGTCGCCACGCAGGTCGCCGACTTCAAGCCGATCTCGACGGGCGCGGTGACCGGGCCGCTGGCCTCCGGGGCCGCGCTCGAGGATCTGCCGTTGGTGGGAGGCCTCACCAGGGTGCTGTCGCCCTGAGCGCGGACGTTCGAGGACGTTCAGCGGACGTGAAGCAGACATGAGACATGACGCGGACGTGAGAGAGCCCCCTGCCGCCGGACGGAGCGGCAGGGGGCTCGGCTCTGGGGCGGCTGCGCCGCCGGCGCGGTCAGTACGCCGAGCCGGACGCGCCCAGCGAGCCCGTCGGGTGCCAGACCGTCTTCGTCTCCAGGAAGGCCGTCATGCGCTTCACGCCCGGGGCCGCCGAGAAATCCACAGCCTGTGGACGGAGAACCCGCTTGAGGTTGTCCGCCGCCGCGACCTCCAGCTCCTGCGCCAGCGCCGCGTCGGCGCCGGTGAGGTCGATCGCGTTGACGTCCTGGTGCGCGGCGAGCGACGGAGTGATCTCCGAGGTCTTGCCGGACAGGATGTTGACCACGCCGCCCGGGAGGTCCGACGTCGCCAGGACCTCGCCCAGCGAGAGCGCCGGGAGCGGGGCCTTCTCCGAGGCGACGACCACCGCGGTGTTGCCCGTCGCGATGACGGGGGCGACGACGGAGACCAGGCCGAGGAACGACGACTCCTGCGGGGCGACCACGGTCACCACGCCCGTCGGCTCGGGCGTCGACAGGTTGAAGAACGGGCCCGCGACCGGGTTCGCCCCGCCCACGACCTGAGCGATCTTGTCCGTCCAGCCCGCGTACCAGACCCAGCGGTCGATCGCCGCGTCCACCACGGCCGCGGCCTTCGACTTGGACAGGCCCTCCGCGTCCGCCACTTCGCGGACGAACTGCTCGCGGCGGCCCTCCAGCATCTCGGCGATGCGGTAGAGGATCTGGCCGCGGTTGTACGCGGTCGCCCCGGACCAGCCGCCGAACGCCTTGCGCGCCGCCACGACCGCGTCGCGCGCGTCCTTGCGGGACGAGAGCGGAGCGTTGGCCAGCCACTTGCCCTTGGAGTCCGTCACCTCGTACACCCGGCCGCTCTCGGAGCGGGGGAACTTGCCCCCGACGTACAGCTTGTAGGTCTTGAAGACGCTGAGACGCGCGACATCAGACATCGAGGTATGCCTCCAGGCCGTGGCGACCGCCCTCGCGGCCGAAGCCCGACTCCTTGTAGCCGCCGAAGGGCGAGGTCGGGTCGAACTTGTTGAACGTGTTGGCCCACACCACACCCGCGCGGAGCTTGCCGGCGACCGCGAGGATACGGGAGCCCTTCTCCGTCCAGATGCCGGCGGAGAGGCCGTACTGGCTGTTGTTGGCCTTGGCGACCGCCTCGTCGGGCGTGCGGAAGGTCAGCACGGACAGCACCGGGCCGAAGATCTCGTCGCGCGCGATCCGGTGCGCCTGGGTGACGTTCGTGAACAGCGTCGGCGCGAACCAGTAGCCGGCCGACGGCAGCTCGCACGGCGCGGACCAGCGCTCCGCGCCCTCCGCCTCGCCGGTCTCCGTCAGCGCGGTGATGCGGGCCAGCTGCTCCGCGGAGTTGATCGCGCCGATGTCGGTGTTCTTGTCCAGCGGGTCGCCGAGGCGCAGCGTGGAGAGGCGGCGCTTGAGGGAGTCGAGCAGCTCGTCCTGGACCGACTCCTGGACCAGCAGCCGCGAGCCCGCGCAGCAGACCTGGCCCTGGTTGAAGAAGATGCCGCCGACGATGCCCTCGACGGCCTGGTCGATGGGGGCGTCGTCGAAGACGATGTTCGCGCCCTTGCCGCCCAGCTCCAGGGTGACCTTCTTGTCGGTGCCCGCGATCTGGCGGGCGATGGCCCTGCCGACCGCGGTCGAGCCGGTGAAGGCGACCTTGTTCACGTCCGGGTGCTCGACGAGCGCGGCGCCGGCGTCCCCGTAGCCCGGGAGGATGTTGACGACGCCCTTCGGCAGGCCCGCCTGGCGGCAGATGTCCGCGAAGAAGAGCGCGGAGAGAGGGGTCGTCTCGGCGGGCTTGAGGACCACGGTGTTGCCGGTGGCCAGGGCCGGGGCGATCTTCCACGCGAGCATCAGCAGCGGGAAGTTCCACGGGATGACCTGGCCGGCGACGCCGAGGGGGCGCGGGCTCGGGCCGTAGCCGGCGTGGTCGAGCTTGTCGGCCCAGCCCGCGTAGTAGAAGAAGTGCGCCGCGACCAGCGGGAGGTCCGCGTCGCGGGTCTCCTTGATCGGCTTGCCGTTGTCCAGCGTCTCCAGGACGGCCAGCTCGCGGCTGCGCTCCTGGATGATCCGCGCGATCCGGAAGAGGTACTTGGCGCGCTCCGAGCCGGGCAGCGCGGACCACTTCTCGAACGCCTTGCGGGCGGCCTTGACCGCGCGGTCGACGTCCTCGGCGCCCGCCTGGGCGACCTCGGACAGGACCTCCTCGCTGGAGGGCGAGACGGTCTTGAACACCTTGCCGTCGGCGGCGTCGGCGAACTCGCCGTCGATGAACAGGCCGTACGACGGCGCGATGTCGACGACCGACCGCGACTCGGGCGCGGGTGCGTATTCGAATGCCATGATCAGTCCACCGTCACGTAATCGGGGCCGGAGTAGCGGCCGGTCGCCAGCTTCTGGCGCTGCATCAGCAGATCGTTCAGCAGGCTCGACGCGCCGAAGCGGAACCAGTGGTTGTCCAGCCAGTCCGCGCCGACCGTCTCGTTGACCAGCACGAGGAACTTGATGGCGTCCTTGCTGGTCCGGATGCCGCCCGCGGGCTTCACGCCGATCTGGACGCCGGTCTGCGCGCGGAAGTCCCGCACGGCCTCCAGCATCAGGAGCGTGTTGGCCGGGGTGGCGTTGACCGCGACCTTGCCGGTCGAGGTCTTGATGAAGTCCGCGCCGGCCAGCATGCCGAGCCAGGAGGCGCGGCGGATGTTGTCGTACGTGGAGAGCTCGCCGGTCTCGAAGATGACCTTCAGCCGGGCCGGGCCGGAGGCCTCCTTCACGGCGCGGATCTCGTCGTACACCTTCAAGTATCGACCCGACAGAAAGGCGCCGCGGTCGATCACCATGTCGATCTCGTCCGCGCCGGCGGCGACGGCGTCGCGGGTGTCCGCGAGCTTCACGTCGAGGGCGGCGCGGCCGGCCGGGAAGGCGGTGGCGACGGAGGCGACCTTGACGTCCGAGCCCTTCAGGGCGTCCTTGGCGGCGGCCACCATGTCGGGGTAGACGCAGACCGCGGCGGTGGACGGGGTCGAGCGGTCGGTCGGATCGGGATGCACGGCCTTGGCGGCGAGCGCCCGGACCTTGCCCGGGGTGTCCGCGCCTTCGAGCGTCGTCAGGTCGATCATGGAGATGGCCAGATCGATGGCGTACGCCTTGGCTGTGGTCTTGATCGAGCGCGTGCCGAGCCCTGCGGCGCGAGCCTCCAGGCCGACGGCGTCGACGCCGGGGAGGCCGTGAAGGAAGCGACGCAGTGTGCTGTCGGACGCTGTCACGTCAGCGAATGCGGGGGCGGTGGTGGGCATGGTCACCAGATGAGCATATCTACGCGCGTAGCGGCCTGTACAGGGGGGCCTTCGTAGCGGGCCGGTCACGATGTGTCGGCTCGCCGCGGGCGAGTGGTCACCGGCACATCGGCGAGCCCGCGGGCGTACGGCAGAATCGGAGGCATGACGAGCCCCCAGCAGCCCGCCGAGCCCACCTACGCCGACCGGGTCTTCCGGTCGCCCGCCGCGATGGTGGGCGGGGTGTTGCTGCTCGCGCTCATCGCGTGGATGGCCGGCGACGCGCTGATCCGCGGCGAGGGGCGCACGCCGTGGCTCGCGCTGGCGGGCGCGATCTTCGTGGTGCCGCTCATCGTGGCCTTCACGCTGCGGCCGGCCGTCTTCGTCAACGACGAGCGGATCCGGATCCGCAACCCGTGGCGGATGATCACCCTCCCGTGGGAGCAGGTCGAGGACGTGCGCGCCGGGTACTCCAGCGAGATCTTCACCAAGACCGGCGAGAAGTACCAGCTGTGGGCGGTCCCGGTCTCGCTGCGGCAGCGGAAGAAGGCCTCGCGCCGCCAGATGCAGCGGGCGAGCGACGACCCGCACGGCAGGACGTCGGTGTCGGCGGACGTGACGGACGCGCAGGCGCGGATGGCGTCGACGGACCAGACGGTCGCGGACCTGCGCGAGCTGGCGGAACGGGCGGGAGCGGGGGCGGGATCGCAGGGCGCGGGGGGTGCGGCGGGTGCGGCGGGTGTGGCTGGCGAGTCGCAGGTTCGCTGGGCGTACGAGGTGATGGGTCCGTCGGCGGCGGGAGCGGTGCTTTTGGCGGTGCTTTGGGCGGTGGGGTGACGGGGTGATTCCCCGGGGGGCGGCCCCGGGGCGACGTCGCGCCTCAATCGCCGGCGGGGCTGAGTTTTCAGCCCGTCCGGCGATTGAGGACACGGCCGAAGGGCGTACGGGGGCGTAGCCCCCCGGGGCGGGGGTGACGTGCCCTGTGCGGGCTGCCTGCGGGGCTCTGCCCCGGACCCCGCGCCTCAAACGCCGGCGGGGCTGGGATCGCCTCAAGCGCCGGCGGGGCTGGATGTGCAATCGCCCCGCCGGGAAGATCGTCAGGTCAGATGCCCGCCGCCGACGACAGGTCTCGTTTGATCGCCGCGAGGACCTCCCCGCTCTTTTCGCGCGCCGGCGTGAGCTCCCTCGCGTTCGCGACCGGGATCACCACCTCCAGGTAGCACTTGAGCTTGGGCTCCGTGCCGCTGGGGCGGACGATGACGCGGGCCTTGAACTCGCCGTCGAGGTAGTAGCGCAGGCCGTCCGTCGGAGGCAGCTTGTCCGTGCCCTGGGTCAGGTCCTCGGCCGTCGTGACCCGCAGGCCGGCGAGCGTCGTCGGCGGCTGCTCCCGCAGGGCGCGCATCGCGTTCGCGATGACGCTCAGGTCCTCGACCCGGACCGAGAGCTGGTCGGTCGCGTGCAGACCGTGCTCGACGGCGAGGTCGTCGAGGAGGTCGGTCAGCGTGCGGCCCTGCTCCTTGAGCTCGGAGACCAGCTCGGCGACCAGCAGCGCCGCGGTGATGCCGTCCTTGTCGCGTACGCCCTCGGGGTCGACGCAGTAGCCGAGCGCCTCCTCGTAGCCGTAGCGCAGCCCCTCGACGCGGGCGATCCACTTGAAGCCGGTCAGGGTCTCCTCGTACGCCAGCCCCGCCGCCTCCGCGATCCGGCCCAGCAGGGAGGACGAGACGATCGACTCGGCGAACGTGCCGCGCGCGCCCTTGTGGACGAGGTGGGCGGCGAGCAGCGCGCCGACCTCGTCGCCGCGGAGCATGCGCCAGTCGTCGCTCTGTCCGTTGCCTCCGCCGCGTCCGTTGGGGACGGCGACGGCGCAGCGGTCCGCGTCGGGGTCGTTGGCGATGACGATGTCGGGCTGCACCCGGCGGGCGGTCTCGAACGCGAGGTCCATCGCGCCCGGCTCCTCCGGGTTCGGGAACGCCACGGTCGGGAAGGCCGGGTCGGGCTCCGCCTGCTCCTGTACGAGGACGGGCGCGGGGAAGCCGGCACGGGCGAAGGAGGCGGTCAGCACGTCCTTGCCGACGCCGTGCATCGCCGTGTAGACGACGCGGGCGGTACGGGGGGAGCCGGCGGTCAGGACCTCGTCCGTGCGCTTCAGATACGCGTCCAGGACCTCGTCGCCGAGGGTGTCCCAGCCCGACTCGGCGCGCGGCACGTCGTTCAGGCTGCGGATCGCCTCGATCTCGGCGGCGATCTCCGCGTCGGCGGGCGGCACGATCTGGGAGCCGTCGCCGAGGTAGACCTTGTAGCCGTTGTCGCGCGGCGGGTTGTGGCTGGCGGTGACCTCGACGCCGGCCACGGCGCCCAGCTCCCTTATGGCGAAGGCGAGGACGGGCGTCGGCAGCGGGCGCGGCAGGATCGCGGCGCGCAGACCGGCGGCCACCATGACGGCGGCGGTGTCGCGGGCGAAGTCGGCGGACTTGTAACGCGCGTCGTACCCGATGACGACCAGGCCGTCGGTCTCGCCCTTCGCCTTGAGGTACGCGGCGAGCCCGGCGGCGGCACGGATCACGACGGATCGGTTCATCCGCATCGGCCCGGCGCCCAGCTCGCCGCGGAGACCGGCGGTCCCGAACTGCAGCGTCCCGCTGAACCGCACGGCGAGCTCGTCGAGATCGTCGGCCTCGACGAGCTTGCCGAGCTCGTCCCGGGTCTCCGGGTCGGGATCCTCGGCCAGCCACGCGCTGGCTCGCGCGATGAGGTCCTGCTGCACGGTGGGTCCGCCTCTCATATGTCTGCCTGGGCCCGGCCCATTATTCGCCGGGAAGGGGGGATCTGGGGCGTGTGGGGTGGGGATGGCGGGTTGCTTGCGCACGGGACGCGGGGGTGCCCCAAACTCAGCCCGTCCGGCGATTGAGGACACGGCCGAAGGCCGTACGGGGGCGTAGCCCCCTGGGGCGGGGGTGACGTGCCCTGTGCGGGCTGCCCGGGGGGGGGGGGCCCGCCGCCCCCGCCGGGGCGGCCCCCCCCGCCGGGTTGAGTCGGCCCCAAAGAGCG